>CALFYA010000389.1 GCA_937952925.1 uncultured Moraxellaceae bacterium | reverse complement strand
AACCATTTGAATAACAAGTGGATAACTACGGCTGTCCTGCTGATTACTAATCTCAACCATCAATTCAAAGGTCAATCGATCACCATCAAACAGATCTTGATAATGACTGTATTCAAATGTATATGAACCATCACGATGAATGGCAAAACCATAAGGCTGCTGAGTGGCAGGATCGATATAGGCATGGTTGCCAAAATCGTTGGTGACAACCGCACGAAAAAGGTTGTCCCCGCCACCATCTGCATCAACGTAGCTTAAGTTTGCCAATTGAGGCCATCCACCCGTGACATCGGTCAGCGTTGAAAATGTGATGTGATCAGTTTGCAAGATGGCGGGGTCGTCAACGCCATGCACCTTAATGTCTAATGGCAACGGGGTAATGATGCCTGACGCATGCTGAACGCTCAGATTAAACACATCCGTCAAGGTCTGATGTGCTGCGATGGGATAATCAGATGCATTAAAATAATACTCATAACGACCGTCTTGATGCAGCTTTAACACTCCTGCTGCATTCGTCGACAGCATCTGATAAGGCCACTCGGCTAATGTTGCAGTATTCGCAGAACTGCTCAGATGGAGCTGATAATCTCCGGTATCATGAGGATGATCCCCACTGATCATGACCGAATATTGGGTGTTTTCGGCAGCAACAAAGCGGATCTGGTTGGTGTTGATGTCACCGTTGAGGTGCCAGACTGAGCCATCAGAACCATAGACCGACAAGGTCACATAAGACAAGCCTAACGGACTCGCTGAGCGCGAGAGTGTCAGGGTTTCGCCTGCGGTGGGCTGATGAATAATATAGGTATCACCATAGACGCGTTGATTTGGCAACATAAAACGATCGACCTGTTGATCTGTGATATAGAGCAAGCCTAAGGCGCTCGACCCCAAATCGGTCACCCGATCAAACACAATCGGTTGCCCATTCAATAACAGTTGCTCGCCGCGTGCGACGGGTAAACGACCTGTCACCACCTGCTGATGCTCTAGCATCTGCACCGCTCCAGCGCCTTGGATCGTGACATTGAGTGTTTGCGATGACCACACACCTGTTGAAGAGTTGATGCTGACATCTACCGCAAACTCAAGTTTCTCATGTCGTGATAAGCGCTGATAGGCCGGATGATTGCTGTCAAAACTGACGTTGAGTTGTTGGTCAACACTTAATCCAAACGGCAAGTTGGTTTGAGGATCAAGGTATTGATCGGTCAATTCGGCAAATCCATTATTGAGCACACGGACATAGAATGTATTAGTGCCACCATCAGGATCGTTGTAGGCCAACTGAGTGGACTGTAATCCTGAACCTTGAGTAAATGATAACTGACTTGACAATAATTGAGCAGATTGGTCGATGGGAGTGGTTGATGAGGTCATGATTTGATCCTTTAAAAGTGGTTTGGGGTTGTGCACAACTCATGAGCAATCTGCTGTGTATGATGATCTGGGCGTTGATTTCAATCCCTTTCTTCATTCTCATTACAAGGTCTTGCACAGGCTGTCTTTGTAACATATATTGTGATCGCCTTCCCATCTTTCATCACAATCACACAACTATGGCGAGGGACTGACATGTCTATTCAATTATCTCCCAAACAGCAACAACAGCTCGAACAGTATCTCTCACTCGCTGATGGCTTACTCATCTGTGCCGGTGCAGGCATGGGCGTCGATTCGGGATTACCCGATTTTCGGGGCAATCAAGGCTTTTGGCAGGCCTATCCGGCACTAGGTGCACAGCGTCTTGATTTTACCAGCATTGCTAATCCGCAAGCCTTTCGCCGTGAGCTGCGCTTGGCGTGGGGTTTTTATGGTCATCGTTTGGCACTGTATCGCAAGACCATTCCCCATCAAGGCTTTCACGATCTCAAGCGCTTGGGCGAGGCGTTGCCACAACAGTCTTTTGTCTTTACCTCCAATGTCGATGGTCAATTTCAACAGGCTGGTTTTGCCGATGACCGTATTGTCGAGTGTCATGGTTCGATTCATTGGTTGCACTCTTCCGATCTCTGCCATCCTGAGATTTGGTCAGCAAAAGACTTTGCCCCACAGATTGATCCGATTGCCTGTCAGTTGCTCAACGATGCGCCAACTTGTCCGCAGTGTGGAGGGTATGCTCGCCCCAACATTTTGATGTTTGGCGATTGGGACTGGCTGGAAAAACGCACGGTATGGCAAGAGCATCGACTCCATGAGTGGCTCGGTCAATGTCGTAACCCGTTGGTGATTGAGCTGGGCGCAGGGACAGCCGTGCCTTCCGTACGCATCCGCTCTGAGGAGACACAAGGACTATTCATTCGGGTCAATCCGCGTGAGTACGAGCTACCCTATTCAGGCGGGATTGCCCTTGCCTGTGGTGCCAAACAAGGGATTGACTTGATCATGAAAGCGGCGAAAAATATCGGTTTAATCCAATAAAAACATGATATTATATCAAAATTGATGCTTTGGACATCCATCATGCGTCTTGCAACAATCGTCCCCAACGATCTGCCGACAGTTGCACCGTCAGCAGATCGCCGCTCAGCCTTACAGACAGATCACGACCTCGAAGCGATTGGCATTTGGTTGCAGACTCGCGGCTCGCGCTCAGCCCACACCGCGCGTGCGTATCGCAAAGAGGCTGAGCGTTTTGTGCTGTTTATTCATCTTGAATTGGGACTTGAGCGTCTAGCACAGCTCAAAGTTGAACATGTCCAAGCGTACCTTGATCATTTGGCTGATCCTCCTGAACATTGGTTAATTCCGACTCATTTACCCAAACATGAACGCCTGATGTCACAATGTTTGCAAGGGGCGCTGTCTGCAAGTTCGATCAGTTATGCGCGTACCGTGATCAAAAGTTTGTTTCGGTATCTACAAGACGCTGGACACGTCCACAACAACCCCATCGCACTCACTGCGCAGCCTATCGTCAACCCCACACCGATGGCAGATCGGGCGCTTGAACCAGCGGCGTGGTTGTTTTTATGGACATGGCTGGTTGAGCAAAGTGAGCAAGCACAAGGGCTACTCGCCACACGGCAGGCCATGCGCCAACGTTGGTTGTGTGCCCTGCTGTATCACACCGGCTTACGTCGCTCGTCGATTGCTGAAGGACGGATGAGTGGTTTTATCCGCCGTGAGGGACGCTGGCAGCTGACCGTGCCGAGCAAAGGTGGCCGCAGTCATACGGTAATTTTGCATCAACAGCTGTTGGCAGAATTGCAACATTATCGGCAGTCCTTGGGACTCAGTCCGCTGCCTTATCCACATGATTCTCAGCCGCTCGTCAGTGATCTACGCCAGCCGGATCAACCGATTTTGGCACGGCAAATTGGCTATGATCTGGAACAGATTCGCAAGCAGGCCGCCGCCGTCTGCCCCGATCCTTATCTGGCAATGCAAATAGCCGCCCTCACCCCTCATGGATTGCGCCACACCTACGCGACGCATAGCCTGATCGCAGGTGCTCCCCTTGATGTGATCCAGCACGCACTTGGGCATCGACAGATTAGTACCACCTCGCTATATGCCAAAACCACGACTCAAATGCGCGAGCAACACGCTGATCGGATGCAACAATTTTGGCAACACTTGCAAAATCACCACACGCCACGTTAGCAACGGCTTGATATGCTCTGATCTTCAATATTTTGGGGGATCAACATGCAGATATTTCGGCCATTGATATTCACCTCACTGCTCATCAGCTTGCCTGTACTGGTGTATGCAGCAGAAACACCAGATACCACCACACCTCCGGCAGAACCAGCCCCAACAGCCAAATCGCCAGAAGCGTGTGTGGCGTTGGAGAGCAACGCAGATCGCTTGAGCTGTTATGACACGGCATTTGGCCGGCCACTCGCAGCAAGCTTACCCGTACCAGTACCGAGCACGCCTGAGCCGATCGCGGCAACACCTGCTCAACAACCGGTCGTGACACCACCCAACTCCATGCTTGCAGGTCTATTTGACCTTGATCGACCCATCCGCCTAGAGGCTGATCCGTTTGATCCCACTATTTCTTTGCTTGACCGACGTTGGGAATTGTCTGAAAAAGCCAAACTTGGCACGTTTAATATCCGCGCCTACAAGCCCGTATATTTGTTGCCGGTGTTTTATACAGGCAATGTCAACGAACTGCCGACGAGTCCAAACCCAGACAATCAGGTCAACACGCCACAAGCGCTCAAAGACATCGAAGCCAAGTTTCAGCTGAGTTTTAAAACCAAAGTTGTTGAAGGTTTACTCGATGATTGGGGCGATGTGTGGGTGGGCTATACC
>CALFYA010000388.1 GCA_937952925.1 uncultured Moraxellaceae bacterium | reverse complement strand
AGGGCTAAGTTATTATGGTTAAACAGGTTAATAGCTTAAGTTGGCGCGTATGGGGGGCAACTGTAATCAAATTTGGCAAAGGGATGAACGGGCAAGTCATTGTATAAAAACTAAAAGAGAGGTCTTAATTTTATATTAAAACAGGATAAAAAATGACCACAAGCCGGTGGGATTGTGGTCAAGCAGGGCTTACAAACCAGCTGCGGCTTTGAGCGCGTCGGCCTTGTCGGTTTTTTCCCATGTAAAGGCAGTGTCTGAACCGGTACGACCAAAATGACCATATTTGGCAGTTTGCAGATACATCGGCTGCAATAAGTTCAGCATACGGGTAATGCCATACGGACGCAGGTCAAAGTGTTCGCGTACTAATGCAATAATCTGCTCATCGCTGATTTTGCCGGTGCCAAAGGTGTTGAGCGAAATGGAGGTGGGTTCAGCCACGCCAATCGCATAACTCACTTGGATTTCGCACTTATCGGCAAGACCTGCTGCCACGATGTTTTTGGCAACATAACGACCGGCATACGCCGCCGAGCGATCCACTTTGGAAGGATCTTTACCTGAGAATGCGCCACCACCGTGACGTGCCATGCCGCCGTAGGTATCGACAATAATCTTACGACCAGTCAGACCGCAGTCACCCACAGGCCCGCCAATCACAAAAATCCCTGTCGGGTTGATGTGATATTGGGTATCTGCGTGCAGCCATTCGGCAGGAATCACCTTTTTGACGATTTCTTCAATGATCGCTTCTTTGAGATCTGTTTGACTGATGCTCGGATCGTGCTGCGTGGAGAGCACCAGCGCATCGACTTTACTCGGCACACCATTTTCGTAGTGGAAGGTCACTTGGCTTTTGGCATCAGGACGCAGCCACGGGAGGGTGCCGTTTTTGCGCAGCTCGGCTTGTTTTTCCACCAAGCGGTGCGCGTATTGGATCGGGGCGGGCATCAGCACATCGGTTTCATTGCTGGCATAGCCAAACATCAAGCCTTGATCGCCTGCGCCTTGATCTTCGGGGCGGCTGCGGTCTACACCTTGTGCGATGTCGGGTGATTGTTTGCCGAGCATATTGATCACGGCACAGGTTGAGCCATCAAAACCTAAGACGGAGCTGTTGTAGCCAATACTGTTGACGGTATCACGGACGATTTTTTCAAAATCGACATTGGCGGTGGTAGTGATTTCACCCGCAAGCACCACAGCGCCGGTTTTGACCAAGGTTTCGCAGGCCACGCGCGCATGGATGTCTTCTGCAAGGATGGCATCCAAAATCGCATCGCTGATTTGATCGGCCATTTTATCCGGATGGCCTTCACTGACTGATTCAGAAGTAAACACGGCGTATTCGCGCATGAGCGTTCCATCATATCCCGAAAAAATTGGCCGCTATGTTAGCTTGAGTTGGGGAGAAGTGCCTAGCAATTGGCAGATAAACAGTGTGCAAATATGTGGTGATCTTTTGAAAAAAATTCATAAGCCGATGAAAAAAATGCAGGGGTGCAAAAAAAGTGCATATAAAATACTCAAAAATCATCTGATTAATGCATTCAGTCCGAATTGGTGCGTAGATTGTCTTTACCCCATCGGCTGATTCAAGGACAATTGCGTCATTTTTGACACCTCTTTCTTCTTTGCAGCGGAAATTTTGGGATATGACCACACCACTTAATCAACGTCGACTTGCCAATGCAATTCGCGTGCTGGCAATGGATGCTGTTCAGCAAGCAAACTCTGGTCACCCTGGCGCGCCGATGGGCATGGCAGATATTGCCGAAGTCCTGTGGCGTCAATTTTTAAAACACAATCCAGCCAACCCCAACTGGGCAAACCGTGACCGCTTTGTGCTGTCCAACGGTCATGGCTCGATGTTGCAATATGCGTTGCTACATTTGTCGGGCTATGAATTGTCGATTGATGACCTCAAACAATTTCGTCAATTGCACAGCAAAACCCCCGGTCACCCCGAATACGGCTACACCCAAGGCGTCGAAACCACCACAGGCCCTCTGGGTCAAGGCATTGCCAATGCGGTGGGTTTTGCCCTTGCTGAAAAAACCTTAGCCGCGCAATTTAACCGCGATGACCTCAATGTCGTTGATCACTTTACCTATTGCTTCTTGGGCGATGGCTGCTTGATGGAAGGCATCTCGCACGAAGTCTGCTCACTGGCGGGTACGCTGGGTCTGGGCAAATTGATTGCCTACTACGATGACAATGGCATCTCGATTGATGGTGAAGTGGAAGGCTGGTTCTCCGACGATACCGCCAAACGCTTTGAAGCCTATGGCTGGCAAGTGATCCGCGTCGATGGTCATGATGCCGATGCACTGCGTCAAGCGACGCTTGATGCCCAAGCTGAAACCCGCAAGCCTTCATTGTTGATCTGCAAAACCATTATTGGTCTAGGCTCACCCAACAAACAAGGCAAAGAAGAGTGTCACGGTGCACCACTCGGTGCCGCCGAAATCGCCCTGACCCGCGACGCACTGGGCTGGACAGATGGCGCATTTACCATTGCCGACGACATCTATGAAGCATGGGATGGCAAAGCCAAAGGCACTGCGCTAGAAATGCACTGGAACTCCGTGATGGAGATCTATGAGCAGCGTTATCCTGAGCTGGCCGCCGAACTCAAACGCCGTTTGAACGGTGATCTGCCGGCTGATTTTGCCGCCAAAACCGATGCGTTTATTGCTGCGTGCAACGACAAAGCCGAAACGATTGCCAGCCGGAAAGCCAGCCAAAACGCGCTGCAAGCGTTTGGCCCCTTGCTGCCGGAGTTGCTCGGTGGTTCAGCCGACTTGGCCGGTTCCAACCTGACCTTGTGGAAAGGCTGCCAAGGCGTGCAAGACAATCCTGCCGGTAACTATGTGCACTATGGTGTACGTGAGTTTGGCATGACCGCCATGGCAAATGGTATGGCGCTGCATGGTGGTTTTATCCCGTATGTCGCGACCTTCCTGATTTTTATGGAATATGCACGCAATGCGGTGCGCATGTCGGCACTGATGAAACAGCGCGTGATCCATGTGTATACCCATGACTCGATTGGTCTGGGCGAAGATGGCCCGACCCACCAACCGATTGAGCAAATTGCATCACTGCGTGGCACGCCCAACTTGCACTTGTGGCGTCCGGCTGACACGGTCGAATCCGCCGTATCGTGGAAAGCTGCGCTGGAGCGCAAAGATGGCCCCACCGCGTTGGTGTTTAGCCGTCAAAACTTGCCGCACATGACCCGTAGCCCTGAGCAACTCGCCAATGTCGCCAAAGGCGGCTATGTATTGGCGGAAGCCAAAGGCGAACTCAAAGCGATCATCATTGCGACCGGTTCGGAGCTAGAGCTGGCGATGAATGCCTATGCACAGCTTGATGGGGTGCGTGTGGTGTCGATGCCGTCGTGCGAAGCGTTTATGCAGCAAGATGCCGCGTACCGTGAGTCGGTGTTGCCGAGCAGCATCCGTGCGCGTGTTGCGGTGGAAGCCGCCCATGTGGACTACTGGTGGAAGTTTGTCGGCTTAGACGGCAAAGTGATTGGTATGCACAGCTTTGGTGAGTCTGCACCCGCCAAAGATTTGTACAAACACTTTGGCATTACTACTGATGCAGTGGTGGCAGCGGTGCAAGAACTAATTTAAATGAAAATTTAAAGAAGGTTGAGAGTGTTTTACATGCTCTCAGCCATCCTTTCGCAGATTGGGAGTTTGATGGTGAGACGATTTTTAAATAAACTTCTTTTTATTTTTGGCTATCAGATTGCAAAAATAAAATTAGGAGATAGGTTGAAGATAAAGCTTAATACAAAACATCCAAATGCCAAGTTTGTTCAGGTAGGAGCAAATGATGGTACATCGTTTGATAATTTATATGAATTTGTGACTCAAAATGATTGGTCTGGTATTGCTATCGAGCCACTGCCTGATGTTTTTTCGCGATTAAGCTTTAATTATTCCTTTTACCCCAAGATAAAACCCCTGAATTTGGCTGTTCATCCCACAGAGCAAGATGTAATTATTTATCGAGTTGATGAAGAGTATCACTCACAAGTACCTCATTGGGCTTATGGATCAGCTTCATTTATCAAAGAAAATCTCACCAAAAGCGGATTGATTAAAGAAGAACAATTACGAGCGCAGAAAGTTAGGTGCGAGCATTTGATGAGTTTAGTTAATTTACATGGGATGTGTGATGCAGTTTATCTGCAAATAGATACGGAAGGATTTGATGCGAATGTCATCAAAATGATTGATTTTAAAATTTGGAAACCATTAT
>CALFYA010000387.1 GCA_937952925.1 uncultured Moraxellaceae bacterium | reverse complement strand
TACTTCATGAGGGACAAACCATGCCGATGCCAATAAGATTGCAACATACAGCCCTTAGTCTATTGTTGAGCCTGATGGCTGCGCCATCGATGGCCGCGCTCACCACCTATAGCGCGACCAACACCGCCACGCAGTTGATTTATAAAGTCAATAAAAACAGCAGTTATACCTATCATCGGGTGTATATCGATACCGATCAAAACGTAGCAACGGGCTTACAAACATCTGGTATTGGTGCAAATTATTTACTCGAAAATGGCAATTTGTACAGCTACAGTGGCACAGGCAACGATTGGAGCTGGACACTGATCAAAGCCGTGACCTATAGCGCCACCACCAGCAGCGTACAATGGACACTGAGCCGCGCCGATGTGGGTGAAACGGCCAGCCCCAATGCGGCCAACTTGGTGTTTCAGGCCGAAGCACCGCTCGAAACCAAACCCATTTATACCCACACCTACAATACATATAGCACCATCAATTACAGCAACGACAGCACCAGCATTTTGGCCAACCCCGAACGAGGGTTTTACCATAGCAATGGCGCATGCCATTATGACCCTGCCACCTTGCACAGCTATTTGACGACCGAAAAAGTCAGTCTGGTGTTTTGTACTGTTGATCTTGGCGCATTTAAGACCAGCGAGATCAGCACCACCGCCCTCAATAGCTTCAATCAAAATCTTGCGACGATCCGCCAAGCGGGTCTTAAGGCGATTGTGCGCTTTGCCTACTCATGGGATGGCGCAGCGGTCAATCAGCCGAATACTCGCGACACCAGCAAGGCATGGATGCTCACCCACATCAATCAGTTAGCACCCTACCTACAAAGCAATGCGGATGTCATTACAACCGTACAAACCGGACTGATTGGCGTATGGGGTGAGTGGTATTACACCGATTATTTTGGCGATCAAGGTCAAATCAGTGCCAGTCAATGGCTAGATCGGCAGCACGTCACCGAAGCCCTGCTCAATGCGGTACCGAGCAATCGTAGTGTGCAGCTGCGCACTCCTGCCTTTAAACAGCGGTTTTATGGCACTACAGCACTGACCAGCGCGGAAGCCTTTCAAAATACCTATAAGGCACGAGTGGGACATCACAACGATTGTTTTTTGGCGAGTGCCGATGATTTTGGCACTTACACCGATCTTGTTGCCGACAAAAATTATTTGAACACCGAAAATTTATATGTCCCACAAGGCGGTGAAACCTGTGCGGTATCTAGCTACTCCACTTGGGCAAATGCGCATGCTGAGATGACCAAAATGCGCTATTCGTACCTGAATGCTGACTACAACACCGACGTCCTCAGCAGTTGGGGCAGCAGTATGAGCCTTGCCAAACGTAAGCTAGGCTATCGCTTCAACTTGGTACAAGGGGTGTATTCAGACAAAGTTGCAATCGGTGGCAACCTCTCGTTGAGCCTCAAAGTCACCAATAGTGGCTACGCTCCCCTCTACAACCCACGTCGTGCGGTATTGATTTTGCGCAATACCAGCTCCGGCACGTTGTATCGTTTTGCGCTCAATAGTGATCCACGTCGTTGGCTACCCGCACAGACCACCACCATCAGCCAAAATATCAAACTGACCGGTGTCCCTGCGGGAAGCTATAGTCTACTGCTGCATCTGCCCGATGACGCGAGCCTACTGTCCAATCGCCCCGAATACGCGATTCGTTTGGCCAATACCGGCACATGGGAAGCAACCACCGGCTTTAATGCGCTTAATCACACCGTAACGGTGCAATAAACACCAAAACCGTTTGCAAGATCACCTGCAAACGGTTGTTGTTAGACTTGGCGTGACGGTTCGATTTTGATCAAGCCGTTGAGCACTTGATCCAATCCCCCAAACACCGAGATCCGCTCAATCCGCTCCGCCATACGCTCAAGCGTTTCGAGTTCTTTAAGACGCAGGGCAACAGGGTTGTCCTCCATCACTTTGGCGGTGTTGAGCAGCGAGCGCGTTGCAGCAGTTTCTTCCCGACGACGAATCACGTTGGCTTCGGATGATTTTTGTGCCTCGACCACTTGTGCCAAGATGGTGCGCATCTCACCGGGTAGAATCAAATCTTTGATCCCCACATACACCACCGCAATCCCCAGATCCGCGACCAACTGATTGACTCTTGCACCGAGCACCTGATCAAGCGCGTGCTTGTTTTCGAGCAGATCATCGAGTGAACGTGTCGCAATCAATTCACGGATTGCCAGCTGCACACTGACATACAAATGCCGCTCAGGCTGCGCATGTTGTTGGTAGGCATGATAAGCATCTTGATACTGCCAGTTGACACTCACATTCACCCGCAAGGTCACTTTGTCTTTGGTCAAAATTTCTTGACCACTGACATCTAGTTCTTGCAAACGCAAATCCACCATGGTGGTCAAGACGCGCTGTTTGATCTGAAAATCGGCATAGCGCCCGCTTGCTCGCGTTTCGACCCACTGCCCATCCACGCTGACCAACCCTACAAAATGCTCAGGAATCTCAGTGATCACCAGATGCTCCAAGCCCTGCATTTTGCCTTGCTTGATCACGGTTGGCGTCAGTCGATCTAGCAGTGATGCAGGCACTTGCACACCGTTCAATGGTAGCCATTCAAAATGCACCGCTTGGTGATGATCCACCACATACAACTGTTGGTGTGGTGCGAGGATTTCACACAACATGCCATCCACATAACGTAGTGCCACCTGATCGGCAGGCACCTCAATCTTGTGGATACGCGATTGCACCGTTGGATCGGTATTGACCAAAGCCTGACGCAATTCGTCCATCTCAGCAGCTTTGCGGATCGGCTCAACAATCGACAGATATTTCACCCCCACCGAGGCTTGATGCCGGTAAAATCCATATCGACCGTGTCCAAGCACCTGCGACCACTGCTGGTTGATGCTGATCAGGGCGATTTGATGCTCAGGCACATCAATTACCAAAATCTGATCTAGACCTTGTACTGCCTTGTTTTGCATCAGCTTGGCATCAAAATAAGCCAAAGTGGTGGCAGGCATGTGCAGCGTGCGCGTATCCAAACGCTCATAACGCACCGACTGCGCATCTTTCCACCAGTACAGATGCTGTACGCCCTGCACAACAGCTTGGATTTGATCGTCATACCACGCCACTGCCAGCTCATCGCGCGACAGTTTGAGGTGATGAAATGCCGCGAGCACAGATGCCGGTGCATAGTGCAGCGCATCAATCAGGGTTGCATCGCTGATCGGCTGTTCGACAGGCACAATTTTGACCTGTAATTGTTGTTTAAAATCCCACAAGGTGTGCTGACCTGCGCCGAGTACCGACACCAGATCGCCGTGTTTGAGAACAAGGCCACGTTCATTTTTTTTGATATGTACCGTTTTCAACATCACTATTCTCCAAGATTTGAATCAGCCTAGGTCAACTGCTCCTAGGCTGATGTGGCCGATGATGTCCCGATCTGGATGAACAGATGGAGGCTAGAGGGGATCATCTTGCGAGCGATACGGGGGTATCGGGTGGCAAGCGATCTGCTCAAGCACCGATCAGATCACCGATATCGGTGCGATACATCAGCCGGTTTTGACATAAGGCGCAGGATTTGAACCTACAACACACTGATTAATAGTCAGTTGCTCTACCGTTGAGCTAGCCGTGGCATGGCGTAAATAAAAGGAGTTGAACCTTAGCATCAGATCACTGATGGTAAACCCTACATTCACAAGCGTTGCGCCGGCATACACACAAGAGAGTCCCTTGGTGCACCGTTTGATGGAATCAACATCATCAACGCGACTCATCTATTGCTAATTGCATGCCAAGATTTTTAATTTATTTAAATAACTAATTTTTAAAGTTTAAATCATATTTTTTAATTTTAAAAAAACCAATTAACATAGAATTTTTTCTTTAAAAATATATTTTTGTCCAGTCAAAACACATCACCACCAACATGCATAAAAATCCGCCAAAACGCCCTTGACGAGTTTTAACCACTTCACGTTTACTGCCAAACATTGCACCAGTAGCCAGCAATATTAGTACAACTCATGTCTTTGGCTACGCTCCTACTCCATAAAGACATGACGCTGCCAGCACTGACGGCTGGCCACAATAAACAATCATGAGGAACCATCTGATGAACAACCCCCTGTCTTTTGATGCAAACGCCTTTATCAGCAGTTTGCAAGGACTACAAACCTTTGATCCAATCTCAACCGGTTGGAATGATGAGAATGCCCACTCTGCGTATTTTATTGCGGGCAATAGTGAGTATCGGGTTGATCAACCGCAAGTCACTGCAGGTACATTGACCCTCACCACACAAATTCGCAGTGAATACAACACCCTATTTGATCACATGATTGCTGCGCTGCCAACGGATATGCCGAGCGATCAAAGACAAACCATCACCAATACCATCAACAGCTGGCGCAGCGCGTTGGATGCACAAAGCGAACTCCCTTCATTGCTGCTCAGCACCCAAGTCACCCACATTATCGACAACAATCAAGATGATCACTGCGCACTGCAAACCACCGTGGTCTGGCTGGCCGATCTCAAAATCTTCTTACCCATCAATTACGCCACCGCCTATACATGGGGAATTGATGTGTATGCGGTGATTTCATCTGGTGATGTATCGAGTGCGTTGACCTATCAAACCATCATGTCATTGAGCGCCGAACATTTGGCGTTGGGCATTGCGATGGATCCCGAAGGGATGCTGTCGAGTATTTTGACCACCGTTGCCTTTGATATTTATCTTGATGCGATGCATGCGATTGATAAGGCGTCTGATGATGGCGGCAAACTGTACTTCCCTGCTGTGGTTGCCCAGTGTTTTGTCCGTCTACTCGGTGCGGTGTCTAGCCCAGCCGTGACCTCCACTCGCAGTGTGCCAATGCCGAGAGCCTCATCGTTTAGTCAAATGTGGAAAGCCAATTATGCATCTTCCAACGTCTTAGATAACACCGACTATCCTTGGTATAGCAACGAAATCGATGTGCAAAACAACTATTACTATACGCTCAATTTGCCGGAACTTGGCTGGCTTCCGTTTGGCACAGGGCTACTGCTCAGCTTTAAATTGGCG
>CALFYA010000386.1 GCA_937952925.1 uncultured Moraxellaceae bacterium | reverse complement strand
GATAAACCGCAGTATCTACGCCGGCCTGACCATCCATCACATCATTGCCAAGCGTGTTGGTGAGCGTGTCGTTGTTGTGGGTGCCGTTGATGGTGGCCATGATCAGTCTTCCTTACCAAGACAAAAGGTGCGCAAGCGGCTAAGCGCATGCAGAGTCAGATGAGTTGATAGACAACTCCACGACCTTACCTTAGCAAAGGGTGATCAAATTCACAACGAAAAATGTGCTGAAACCACATTAAGATTAATGGTTTAAGATTTATAAAAAATACATCTAATCATTTTTTTAAAAAATTTCAAATATTTAAGCTGTCATTCAGCATGGTTTTGGCAGATGAACCACCCCTCTAAGCGGTTCTTATTTTGTATAAAAAACACATTTATTATTAATGTACATCAATTTCTAAGCAAAAATGTGCATTCGATGGTTTTTTAGCCTGCACTGTCGTGATGATCATTGTTATCTTTTTGTAGAGATCGAATGTCAACAGAGGTAGCACCAGTTGATTGAGCTGATGGCTACCCTGATACCATCATCACATTAAGGTGTGCTTGGAGAACGCACCAAACGCACAGGTAAAAGCGTGGTTTTAAAAGACAGGCCGCCTGCTAAGCCTTGATTAAACAGTACCGTCCAAGCGCCCAAAGCGTTTCGTGGGTTGTGAGAGGATGACCAATAAGCATCTGACACGGTATTGGGAAACCATGTGTAATTGATACTACTATCAAGGCACGCATCTTCAATCAGACTTTGTAGCTCGCGGATGTTTGGTACACGCCATGCAGTGTTTTGTGTGGTCTTGAGAGCATCTATCCAGCTCAATCGCTGCGCTGTGCCCGTGCATGTCGAGCCATTCCATTGCTGACCAACACTACAACGTTGCCAGATCAGACGAGTATAGGTATCAAGCACCTCGGCACCTTGTGAACCCGAAACCACCTGATAACGACTATCTGGTGCTGAACGAGGAATTGTTGTTTTACAAATTTGTGCATGAACCAGTGAGGAGCTCCCCACAACTGCTGCGACAACCATCAAACGCCACATATGATTCTCCTGTTATGGTGCAGATGGAAAAGGTGTGCCCCGTACAGCGATTGCACTTGCGGCATACAATATCTCATTGGGGACTGTGGCTCCGCTAAAAAAGCTCACAGATTTGACCGCAGGATTGCCACTGTCAACTTCAGTGGGAATTGCAGTCCAATAAAACGAATCCATCGTTATCACCACAGGCGCATAAACCAATGGAGCAGTAGTTGCGCCATAATTCACCAGATTAGTCAGTTCAATAGGTGATGGCAAACGCCAATCGCTGTAGCCACAATATTTCTGTTCATTGAGTTTGTTGATGAATGCATGCGTATTGCAATATTCGATGTGATTCCCGCAAATTTCACCCGCAGCAAACTCTGAGCTAAAGTCGTGCTCTAGCCCTGCATTGCCACCGTTTTTGCGTGGATCTGGTTCGTACCAATACACACCATAATCGACATTGTGGATGCTGGTGTCGGTGGTTTTCAGCTCCCACGTGAGACCCGTATGTGCATCTTCAATACAGCGCTGATTATTGCGCTGGACGATTTTGTAGTTGGGGCTTGCGCCGGACTGCACCTCAGCATCTTGATTGAGGCCAAATAATTCAGCCAAGGATTGGGCATTACACAGCAAATCATTCTGATCGGAACTCGCACAGCGGGTGATGTTGGTGCTGAGCAGGACACCAGATTTGGGTGTTGGATTGCCCACTGTATTGTTGGGCGAGCCAGCGTCGCTACCTCCACCGCAGCCCACCAACCAAAAGCCACTCAATCCATAGAGGAGCGTTTTTGCAACCCATGCGGTGCGATGTATCATGTGCTTGTCCTAGCTGCCGTCCAGTCTGTGGCATCATAAATCAAAAGTGTTGGGCAGATCACTGTTCATCTATCAAAATGTATGCATAGGTCGGTTGTCCTATGAAAAACCGATTGTGAGCGATTGAATACGGGTTATGATAACTAGCCTTAAACGTGCATCAAATCATGTACGCTTGGCTAAAACGACACTGATCGGAATGTAGATCACATTCCACCTTTGAGATTTTGCATCATGACATTGACGTCCTCTGCCCTTTGGCTCAGCCTGTTGATTGCCACCAGTAGTTTGGTTGGCTGTGGTTCGGACTTTACCGCCAATGGGGTCAGTACTGGGGGTACTGGGGGGCAAGTGCCTGATCTTGGTGAGGATGATTTGAGCCTGCCCGATGACTCGGCGTTGGTTGCCCCCAATCCTGCCATACCAGCCAACCAAGCCAATCAGTTGCCATTATTAGCCACCGATGTGCAGTGGACAGACCAACAGTGGCGGCTGATCCAAACGGCAGAGGGCGTCCAGATTTCTCCTGATTTTTTCGAGAATTTTGCCACACAGCTGGGCGACAAACCCGAAGGGATTCTGACCAATCCACGCTATGCCGTATTGTTTGGAAGTAATGCCAATCAATCGTTTTATCAAATTTTATCGATCAACACCGATGGCGAGCCAGTCCTGAGTGCAGCAAAGGCCATCAACGGTCGGATCGTACATGCCTCACTCAATAGCACAGATACCTTAGATCTGTGGGTCGAAGATTATACAGGGCAGACCAGCACCGTGGGCAGCACCCATGTGCGCCTGTCGATCCAAGCCGGCCAAGGGGTTGAGCCGATGTTGAGTACGCGTTTGGCAACCAAGCCGTTGGCATCCGCCAC
The DNA here is from genome assembly GCA_937952925.1 of uncultured Moraxellaceae bacterium. GTDB lineage: Bacteria > Pseudomonadota > Gammaproteobacteria > Pseudomonadales > Moraxellaceae > CALFYA01. The sequence continues at coordinate 2,343 of CALFYA010000386.1, read as the reverse complement.
CAACCAACAGCTGACGGCATGGATTGGTGCCAACAAAGGCGGCACACAGTGGTTGTATGTGCAAGATTGCCCAAGCACCGTCACGGCCTGTCTGACCCCCACACGTCCGACCATGCTCGCTGGCAAGTTGCCAGCCAATACCCTGTTGTTGCGTGGGGAGCATCAAGCGCTGTTTATCCGTGAGAACCGGATTTACGTGCAATTGGTCGGCAAGAAAGGTGAAGGATTTGTGCTGGTCTACACACTGCAAGATAATCGCTTGACCTTGGTCGAGCAAACCGCATTACAAGGGACGGCAGTCCCACTGGTCACCACTGACGCACTCGCTGCTCCCCAACAGGCGTTGAGTAAATTTGTGTTTGGCGGCGGTGGTGGTCTGCCACCTGCGGCTAATCCCAGCACCCAATCGGCATTATTACCCACCACCACCACATGGCAATCATTGCGCGTCCAGCAAAATGACGAGCAATTGTCGTTTTATCCCAACAGTTTTGCTGCTCCCCTCCAACACCGTATCGTGGCACGCAGCAAAGCAGAAGGGCTATACCCGATCAACGATGTGTTGTTGGTCGTCAACAGTACCAATCAAGATACGATTTTGACCCTGATTGCTCCAAACGGTTCGCTAGATGCATTGACCACGTCTTCGTCACGCAGTGTAGGCCGTCTGGATCAATTGCGTGTACAGTCCAATGCGCAAACCCAAACAGTTTATCTCGATGAATTGCTCAATCAAAATAGCAGTAGCAAGGTGCCCGCTTATTTTGCCCGTTCGTTGATTGATCCGGTGACCAAAACCAAAGGCGCCGCCAAACAGCGTGCTTTGCCTGCCAGCGTGCTTGCAAGCGCGGCGACTGAGCAATGGATGGTCTGGCTGGGGCAAGATGCAGATCAGCAGTTATTGATCTATCCGATTTTCTGTACGACGAGTACAGATGCATGTGTCCATGCCAGTCCGGTCAAAGTGCAAGGGCAACTCATGTCCGAGTCAGTTGGGCTACGTCGCGCACATCCAGATGTTAAGATCTTGAAAGATCGCTTGTTTATTTACAGTATGGATGGTGATCAGCGTTATTTGAGTGTGTATGCCTTTGAGCAAAATCAGCTGATTTTGGTCAAACGCAGCCTCTTATAATGCCAAATAACCCACATCATTGGATCGCGAACAAGTAAATTTGTTCGCGATTTTTTGATGAGTGAATTGACCGCTATGTGTTTTTTGTCCATGATATAAAAACAATATGACAAATCAGTACGAGCAATTCATGTTCGGACGAGCATTTGGCACAGGGTGCTCGGAGTGTACAGATGAAAACTCAGCAAAGCATGTTGGTCTTAGATAGCGTCCTCACCATACTAGAGCCATTGGTGTTGTTGCTGTTGCGCCACGGCGTGAGCTATGTGGAGCTGGCTGAGCAGCTCAAAGTCATTTTTTTGACTCAAGCGATGCATGAAAGTGCACGAATTGGTGCCAAACAGACCGACTCCGCCCTGAGTCTGGTCACGGGGCTACAGCGGCGTGACGTACAGCAGCTGCGTGAGCATGCCAAACAGGCAACCCGCCCGCAGCAATTGCATAGCACCACGCCTGCCGAAACGGTTGGTCGCTGGCTGGCCGAGCAATATCCTGATGAAATCCCCTACAGTTGTGGCGATGATTTTGGCATTTCATTTGAAAAAATTGTCAATTCGATTTCTAAAGACAAGCATCCCCGCGCAGTGCTAGATGAGTTGCTACGGATCAAAGTGGTCGAGTTTGACGAAAAGATGCAGTACGTGATCCTTTCGCGCAAGGCCTTTTTGCCCGATGAGCAATCCGAAGCCATTCAATATTTGTTTCGGCGTACCCTGACTGATCATTTGGCGGCGTCGATCCATAATATTTCTACCGATGGTGACCTGAAATTTTTGGAGCAAGGTGTGTTTGCTAATGGCCTGACTGCACAATCGATTGCCATGCTGCATACCTATTCACGCAAACAATGGGAAAACATGATGCAAGATTTTCTCAAATTTGCAGGATCGCTGTGCATGATCGACAATGACACCCAAGCGCAAACCGAACGCTTTACTGTGGGCATGTATGCGTATTCGGAAGTTGAGCGGAAATCTTGATTGATATATATCTATAAATATATAGATATATGCAGTGTAAAAAGGATGAACATCATGATGTTGTGTCCATGTGGATCTAGTGCAGGGTATGAACAATGCTGTGCGCGATATCACACAGGTCAAAAGCCCGCCTCTGCCGAGCAATTGATGCGCTCGCGTTATAGTGCGTATGTGCTGACGTTGGTAGATTATCTGATTGCCACCACATTACCGATCCAGCAATCGACG
>CALFYA010000385.1 GCA_937952925.1 uncultured Moraxellaceae bacterium | reverse complement strand
AGATCTACACAGGCGAAGACACTCTTTCCCTACACGACGCTCTTCCGATCTTTTGCTGTTGCTGTGGTAGCTAGAATTGGAATGCTTGCAGGTATGGATTGTAAGATCCGCGTGACTCGGCGATAGTCTGGTCTAAAGTCATGCCCCCAATCGGAAATGCAGTGTGCTTCGTCCACAACGAACAACCCAACTTTTGATAGCACATGGCTCAGTACATTTTCAATAAACTGCTGATTTGCTAGTTGCTCTGGAGAAATAATAATTGCATCTGCTTTTTGGCTTACAATACTGTGCTCATTAATTTCACGCTCCTCTTTCGTTAATGAAGAGTTAATCGTGACAACATTTAAGTCGAGCTTGTGCGCACTCAATATTTGGTTTCGCATGAGCGCAATTAATGGAGAAATAATAATGGATGGCCCAGCACCCATCTGACGCAACATGCATGTCGTAATGAAATATACGGCGGACTTCCCCCAGCCTGTCCTCTGAACAACAAGCATTTTTTGACGCTGTGAGACGAGTGCGCTAATCGCTTCATATTGTCCGTCGTGGAATACTGCGGAGGTGCTTCCAGTCATCTTCCGCAGCATGCTCAAGTTAGCCTGATACACTTGTGTGTTACTCATGTCTAATCCTTAATACATGAAAAAATTGATATGCGGTACTTCTAATCATCGAATGCGTACACGCTTTTGCTGACCGACCAACTGCTTCAGCTCCGCTCTGAGTGCGTCTACAAATTGATCCACTGAGTCATGGGTATCCAAATACACCCCCTGAACCGTTTTGCCATAAAGCTCTGCAATGTTGACCTCAACCACAGGCTTCGCTGCAACAGGGGTAGGCTGCTGCGCTGAAGGTTGCGTGCTAGAGGTGGTGGCTGGTCTGCCCGATGGTTCGGCGGCTGCGCTAGGTTTGCTGGGTTGTTGGGCTTTGGCAAGACGTAGACGTTCGGCTTCCTGTGCCTGATCCAACAGATCAAGCGATTCATCAAACCGCTCATCTAGCGTTTCGGTTTGTAGCAGGTAGATCCCTGCAATCGCTCTGTCTTTGCCTAACTCGTCTTTGAGTTGTTGCAACGGCAACAATAACCGATTACTCAGCGCCGCCGTATGAATGCCGCTCTGGTGAATCTCTGTTTCGAGCTGCTTAATCTTCCCATCAATCCGCTGCACGGCAGCCGCTCGCCGCTCAGCAAGTAGCCGCTCATTCACCGTCTTGACCTGATCAACTAAGCCGCCCACTTTGTTGAGTGAGCCATAAGGCGATGCAGCAGACGCGATCTGGTGCAACTCCGACAACGCACGGGCGGCTTGCTCATCTTGTTTGAGAAACTGTCGATTGACCTCAAATTGCTGTAACGCTTGTTGCAACAGATTCCATGTGCCCAGTTGATGGCTAAAGAACGCTTCTAGATCCCGATAATCTTCTTCAAGATCCAGATAATCATTCTTTTTATCCACCACATGCTTAAAGAAATCAAAACTGTCGCTATGGCTAAGCAGACGCTCGATGCTCAAGATCGACTGAGTAATCGTGGTGGTGGTGTGCTGCGGAAAGCGTCCAACGTCAGCCTTGGTTTTGTAAGACTTAAGATTGACCAGCCACTTGCTCAAGTGTTGACGATAAAACTCAAACAACTCTTTTTCGGCAGTAGGCCCCACAGACGCAAACAACGACTGGGTGAGTTGGCGAGCTTGCTTGAGCACTGCTTCATCCGTTTGGCGTTTTTTGATGATCGAG
>CALFYA010000384.1 GCA_937952925.1 uncultured Moraxellaceae bacterium | reverse complement strand
CTGCTGACTCGTCTAGATCGACCATGTGCGGTGCAGGCCAATCAAACTCCGCCAGATCGACATGTAGCTCCATCCATTCGACATGCAGCAACTCACGCAGCCACGGATACTGCGCTAAAATCGGATGCGCTGTTGCATCAAGGTATTCGCGAAATGCCAAGCTAATGTCGTAATAAAACGGCGAGTCGCAACGACTGTGCGCAAAAAACGCTTCAGCCAGATCAGCCCAGACCGATTCCCCCAATAGACGCTGACTGATGGGATAACAGGTGTCGATAAAGGTGTTGACGTTGTTGCGCAATAGCTCTTGATAAACCTGCAAACGGCGGCTGTCGATCAGTTGCGAGTCTGGCATGGCATCGCGCAGCTCACGGCACAACTGCTGCTGCACCTGTTGAAAATCAAGTACGTCAGGCGACTGCATGGGAAACCTGCTGGTGTTGCTGCTGGATTGCTCGAATCTGATCAACTTCACTCAAGAGTTGTGGCAACGCTGGAATATGAAAATCACGCTCCAGCAAAGTTGGTTTGCTGCCGATCTGCTGATAGGTATAGGCGAGCAGTTGCCAGACCGGATCACATACCTCTGCGCCATGCGTATCAATCAACAAATCATCGGCTTGGGCATAATGCCCTGCCACATGCAGATAGCGCACCCGCTCAGGCGGCATGGCTTGGATAAACGCATACGGATCACTGCCATGATTGATGTGATTGACGTACACATTGTTGACATCGAGCAGTAGCTCGCAATCGGCTTGCTCAAGCACTGCGCTGACAAACTCTGCCTCGCTCATCTGCGCATGGGGCATGGCATAGGTCGACACATTTTCAATCACCAAACGCTGACCGAGCACATCTTGCACTTGCATGATGCGCTCAGCGACATAGCGCACGGCCTGCTCAGTCATCGGGATCGGCAATAGATCATACAAATAGCCCTGCCCGTCATGGGTAAAGCTCAAATGCTCTGAATACACCGCAATCTCATAGCGCTGTAAAAACGCTTTGATTTGCAATACAAACTCACGATTGATCGGCTGCAATCCACCGAGCGACAAAGATAAGCCATGCGTATACATCGGAAAATGCTCACGGATGGCGTGCAACTGTGATGCATAGCGCCCACCAAAACCAATCCAGTTTTCGGGGGCGACTTCGACAAAATCAGGCAACATGGCAGATGATGGCGTCCGTGCTGCCGCCAACAGATCCGTCAAAAAATCGCGGCGTAAGCCGAGTCCAGCCGACATCATCTGCTCCTGTCAGGTGTTATTTAGCACCGCACTTGGCTTCACCGCATTTGGCTTCTTTGGCTTTGTCGCCACCGCACTTGGCTTCAGCAGCTTTGTCACCGCCGCACTTGGCTTCAGCAGCTTTGTCACCGCCGCACTTGGCTTCAGCGGCTTTATCACCACCACATTTGGCTTCTTTGGCTTTGTCGCCACCGCATTTGGCTTCGGCTGATTTGCCGCCACAAGTGCCTTCACCGCACTTGGCTTCATCGGATTTGCCAAATAGTTTTTTGAAAAAACCACTCGCGCATTTGCCTTCGCCACATTTACCCTCACCGCATTTGGCTTCAGCTGATTTGCTGCCATGATGACCAGCAGACGCTGGCTTGTCGGCCATGGTCGAACAACCGGTTGCCGTTACAGACAAGGCCAATACCGCAGCAATTGGGGTCAGTGAATTGAGTTTGGACATGAAAAAATCCTCGTATAGGGGTTTAGTTGCGTCAGTGCTGACGTATACGCTCATAGACGCGTGTTGTTGGTGATTGTTACAAGCTCGAACTGAGTTTGTGTCAATTTTCCGGATCGTCTGCTGTTATATACGCAAAAACTGCGACTTTGGACGCAGCTTTTGCAAATTATTTTCAAATTAGCGTTTGGCACCGCATTTGCCTTCACCACATTTGCCTTCGTGCATGGCTTTGGCCGGTGTGGGAGTCATGGCAACCGCAGCTGCGGACGCTTTGGTTTTCATGCCTGTACCGCACTTGCCCTCACCGCATTTGCCTTCTTTGGCTTTGCTGCTGGTGGGTGTAGCCATTTTCTGGGCAGTCGTCATTTTGGGGGCGGGGGCGGTCATTTTGCTGCTCGCGCCACATTTGCCTTCACCACATTTGCCCTCTTTGACTTTGCTGGTGGTGGTGGCAGGTGTGGTGCTCTCGGCGGCGTACACAGGGGCTTGGGTCGCCACCGATACCGCCAATACTGCGGCAATCGAGGTGAGGGAGTTGAGTTTGGACATGTCATTTCTCACAAAACAGGTAGCGGATCACTACATCGCCCTATAGACGCCGCCATTCTACGCCTTGTTACAAGCTTGGCTCAAAAAATCGTTGTAACAATCGTGCGGTACGGCTGGTCTAACGGCATATCACTCCTTTGGATATTTGATCATGCTCCCTATGCCTCATCTGTGTTTTAAACAACGCCTGTATCAACAGCAACAGCGCCTCGGACGCTGGTTGCAACCGATTGATGGGTTGCCTGCATTGGCACTACGCTTGTATTTGGTGCCAGTGTTTTGGTTTGCTGGGATGAATAAGTTCAACCATTTTGCCGATACGGTCGATTGGTTTGGCAATCCCGATTATGGCTTGGGACTGCCCTTGCCGTGGCTGATGGCATTTTTGGCAACTGGTGCCGAGTTGGTCGGTGCAGTGCTATTGGCGCTAGGTCTGCTGACCCGTTGGGTGTGTATTCCTTTGATCATCACCATGCTGGTGGCGATTGTGACGGTACATTTGCCCTATGGCTGGCAAGCAATTGCTGATCCGAGTGCACCGTTTGCCAATGCCCGCGTACTAGAGTCTGCCGATAAAATCGAACGCGCCCGCGAGATTTTGCAAGCACATGGCAACTATGATTGGCTCACTTCAAGTGGCTCGATTGCGATCATCAATAATGGGATTGAGTTTGCCACCACCTATCTGATCATGTTGCTGGGCTTGTTCAAACTCGGTGGTGGGCGTTATGTCAGTGTGGATGATTGGTGGCTGCGCCTGATCAATCGCGGGGCGTAGGGTCTTTGGGTGCAACGGCATCAAGCCAACGGTTGATCTGAGCATCATCAGGCGTAGGAAGTTGTTTGTGGGGTAAAGCTTGGCGTAACAGGTCGAGCTGCCCAACAAAACGGCGACAATAGCTACACATCATGAGATGCATTTTAAATTGGGCGCGCTGCTGCCACGTCAGATCGGTGCGATCCAAATAATCGCTACTCATCTGGGCAATTTGCTGACAATTTAGCATTCGCCACTCTCCTGATAATGCGCCACCATCGCATGAATCCGCACCCGCGCTCGATGCAGTAGCACTCGATAGTTAGACGCACTAATCGCCAGATTGTTACACACCTCGTTTGGCTCTAGCCCCAACAGTTCGGCTTGTACCAACACGGCACGTTGGCCTTCGGGCAATAATGCGATGTGCTTTTCCAGACATTCTTTGAGCACATGCGCTTCGAGTAGCTCGTGCGGCGATTGCTCAGGCCATGCCGACCAGCCTTGCCGCCAATGGGATTGCTCATCAAACTGATGATTGAGTGGATCATCTTGCTCAGCCAATCCCTCCAAGGATACTTCAGGGCGTTGTTTGCGCAGGTGGTTGTAGGCTTTGTTGATGGTGATACGGATCAGCCATGTTTTGAGGGAGGATTTTTGCTCAAACTGCGGGAGCGCACCAATCGCGGCAATCCATGCTTCTTGCACAATATCATCGGCATATTGCGGGCAAAGACTGCGCGCAGCAGCGAGCATCGCACCGCCATATAAGCGCATCATCTGCCCCATCGCGATCCGATCTTGCTGCAATACTTTCTCAATCAGGACAGCATCAACAGTCATCAGGCGTTACTCCGCACGGGTGGCGCGTAGCACTTCTTCGAGGGTGGTTTTGCCTTGTAGCACTTTGAGTAAGCCATCTTGGCGGATTGACGGTGAGAGCGTGCGTGCCATGCTTTCCAATTCATGCTCAGCCGCTTCACTGTGGATCAAACGGCGCATCGCATCATCCACTGGCACGACTTCATAAATGGCGGTACGACCGGTAAAGCCAGATTGATTGCACTGATCACAACCATTGGGAATCGGCAGTTTGAGCGGATGCTGATGCGGCGCGTCTTTAAATAAATTTTCTTCGTAATCGTCTGCTTCACGCCATGTGTGGCAATGCCGGCACAAGGTACGCACCAAACGCTGGGCAATCACCCCAATCAAGGATGACGACAACAAAAATGGCTCAATGCCCATGTCTTTCAGACGAGTCACCGCCCCCACAGCGGTGTTGGTGTGCAAGGTCGAAAGTACCAAGTGACCGGTTAGCGAGGCTTGTACTGCGATTTCGGCAGTTTCAAGATCGCGGATCTCGCCCACCATCACCACGTCGGGATCTTGACGCAGCATGGCGCGCAGGCTACGGGCAAAGGTCATATCGACTTTGGTGTTGACTTGGGTTTGCCCGATGCCTTCGAGTTGGTATTCGATGGGGTCTTCGGCGGTCAGGATGTTGCGAGTGTTGTCGTTGAGATCGGTCAACGCCGCATATAAGGTGGTGGTTTTGCCCGAACCGGTCGGCCCCGTCACCAAGATAATCCCGTGTGGACGATGGATCAGGCTGGTCAAGCGGCTGTAGTCATCGCTCATCAAGCCCAAATGCGACATATTCAAGCGACCGGCTTGTTTGTCGAGCAGACGCATCACCACCCGTTCGCCATGACTCGACGGCAAGGTCGAAACCCGCACGTCCACCTCGCGTCCTGCCAAACGTAGCGAAATCCGTCCATCTTGTGGCACACGTTTTTCGGCAATATCTAGCCGTGCCATCACCTTGATCCGTGAGATCAATAGCGGTGCCAGCTCACGGCGTGGTTGGACAATTTCACGCAATTGACCATCGACGCGCAAACGCACCGACAAGCGTCGCTCAAAGGTTTCAATATGGATATCGGAGGCCCCCAAGCGAATCGCTTCGGACAGCAAGGCATTGATCAAACGGATAATCGGCGCATCATCTTCTTGCTCCATCAAGTCTTCTGCTTCAGGGACTTGATCGGCAAGGCTGAGTAAATCAGGATGATCTTCTAGACCGGCAGCGACTTGTTGGGACTCGCCGGTATCGCCGGCAAATGCACCCGACAACAGGCGACCAAACTCTTCATCGCTGACGGTTTGATACCGCGGACGTGTGCCCAAAAAACGTCGCGCTTCACTCAAGGCGGTCAATGGCGTGTCTTCGCGCAGCACCAACACCGCTTGCTCGCCGTCGTATTGCAGCAAAACCCCGTGACGCTTGGCGAAACTATAAGGCAATTGACCTTGACGCATGAGTTGCACGATAACATCCATGAGAATAAGTTGCTTTGCGTGTAGTGTATGCCACTTTAGACGTAGCGCAAAATGCCGTTTAGCCGTAGGAATGTTTGAGTGCTGATGACCGACGTTGAACCATCGTTTTTGAATGCCACCCAACTCAAATGGTGGGGAGAATTTCATTTTGAAATTGGGCAAAGCCGTGCGTGGCGGCTCGGCTCACTGTTGATCCGCATCACCCGTAACCTCAATGAGTGGCAGCTTGAATACCATCGCCCGCGTAGTCAAAACGAAGATGATCAAGATTGGGAAGTCCTCGTACCCGAAAGCGACTTTGGCCAAAAAACCATCTTAGAGCGTTACTTGTATGCACAGACTAGCGATACCCTGACCTTGCTGCCACGCTTGGCGGATCGCTCGGTGGTGGTCAAACCGATCAATCCGATTTTTATCCCCGCAGGTCAGCATGGTCGGATGTTTGTCAGTACGCCGCTGTGGCTGGCGGCTTATATCCCCCAACAAAAAGAGCCGCTGTTTGATCTGCCGATTTTGCGCCCCAACGATACATGGTTTGGCCCCAATACCCTCAAAGGTGAGATTTGTTATGCCACACCGGTGTTTGGACGTACCGATCTTGCACAGCTGCCGCCGCGTCCGTTTCGGGCGGTCACGCCGGTACATTTTCATAACAGCAGTAGCGTGCAGTTGCAACTTGATCGGATGAATCTGCCGGTTCCTGCATTACCCTTGTTTTATAGCAGTGAGACCGGACGACTGTGGACATCACAAATTGATGTCAGCCAAGAGTCAGCCAATCGTGCGCCACGAATTCGCATGGACAGCCATACACCCGATCAAGCCGGTGAAGTGGCGTTTGTGGGAGCACCACGCAGTGGCGAAAGTGGGTTGTTTCGGATGTTTGATACTTTTTTTGATTGAGCCTGACGATGGACTTTACACACGAACTGAGCCTGTTGATCAAACGCTTCAACCTGTATTTGCATAGCGACAAATTTGAAGGCTTGATCACCGGCTTATTTTTGATGTTGATGGGTTTTTTGATTGCCAAAGGGGTACGCAATGGCTTTATGCGTACCATGGGCAATCGCTTTAATTCGCACCAAAAACTGATTTGGGGTCGCGGGATTTTTTATTTTATTTTCCTGCTGTTTGTGGTGTCTGGCCTGCGCGAGATGGGGCTGAAGCTCAGTGTGTTTTTGGGTGCAGCGGGTATCCTCACCGTGGCGATTGGCTTTGCTTCACAGACCTCCGCCTCCAACCTGATTTCGGGCTTATTCATTTTGGGTGAAGGTGCGTTTGAAGTGGGCGATATGATCCAAATCACTTTGATTCGCGGGCAAACCATTGAAGGTGAGGTGCTGTCGATTGATTTGATGTCGGTCAAACTGCGCACACTCGACAACGTGTTTATCCGTGTGCCCAATGAACAACTGATCAAAACACCGGTGATGAACTTAACCCGCTTTCCGATTCGGCGGATTCCGATCACCATTGCAGTGGATTACAAAGAAGACTTGGGCAAAGTGCGTCGGGTGTTGCTCGACTTGGCCAGTGAATACCCCTTGGTACTCGATGAACCCAAAGCGATTGTGACGGTGCAAAATTTTAAAGAATCCAATATTGAGCTACTGTTTGCGGTGTGGACACGCACGGACAACTATCTCAAAGTGCGCGATGAAATCCAAGAAATCGTGCGCAATGGCTTTGTCGAGCATGACATTGCCATTCCATTTCCACAAATCACCGTCAATACCGCCATGCCGCTGCCCGATGTTCAGCCGGTATGCGGCGTCTGACAGCAGGCGGCCGAAATGGTGCGGGTATGGCAGTCACAATGCTCGCCACAACAGGCTTGTAGACGGGCTTTGAGTTGCTCGCGGCCACGTTTGACGCGGCTTTTGATCGCCGACACACTGACCCCTGCGGCGGTGGCAATCTGTTGATGCGGTTGCTCGGCCAAATCCGCTTGGCGCAGGGCATCAGCATAGATGGAAGGCAATTGCGGCAGCATGGCACGCACACAGGGACTCAGCGTTTGCCAATACGGTAGCTCGTCTGGCTCCTGCGCGGGCAGCTCATCGAGCGTATCGACGGTATGGGTGTGGCGTGCGTGGCGATAGCGATCAATCAGGCTGTGTTTAGCAATCTTGATCAACCATGCTTCGATCAATTCGGGTTGTGTCGCCGCAATCGGATGTTGATAGGCTTTGAGCCAGACCTCTTGTAAGAGATCGTCCGCATCGGCAGGTTCAGCCACCCGACGCAACAAGTATTGGCGGATTTTGGGGGCATAACGTGACCAGTCTTGCATGGAATGCTCCTGATGCACCACACACCATACTCTAGAGATGGTATGTGGATGCACGCGATTCAAGCCTGTGCGGGTGCTGTGGGGGTGGGCGATTGACAGGTGCAATCCGTGCCACAACGACAAGGCTGACAGCAGCAGCCCTGACATGAACATGCTGGGGCTGGTTGTGGCACGGGCAGGCAGCCACAATTACAATTGGGGGTATTCATCAGTCATCTCCGTGATCAACACCAACTGGTGTCATCCGCTATAACGATGCATGTCTCCAAAAGTTGCAGCCTTTTTCAATATTTTTAAACTTTTTTGAGTTGCCCCATCAAGCGCCACGCCACCCCTGCCAAGATCAGCACCACCAGCACCAGCACCGCCCATAATCCATACTGTCGCCACGGCAGTACGTCTTGCACCACGTGCCAAGCACCCAACGTTGCCGCTTGGGTTTTGGGGGTTTGTTCAGGCAATTGCATCGACCATGCAGCGTTGTTGGTTTGGCCGATTTGCACCCGATACGGCGCTTGGCCTTGTGCCAAAAACAGTAGTTGTTGTTTGGGCACTTCAAGCTCGACATTGAGGGTGCTACTCGACGCTTGTCCGGTCAGTCGCCAGATTTGTCCATCGGTGGGCTGATCCAAAAACAGCCATTCTTTTTGGGGTGATTCGCCCGCTGGCGGCTCTGCCCAATGGTGCAGTCGCGCTTCACCCACGGTGTACCATGTGGGTTCATAGCCGATGGCTGCTGGCCGCTGCACTTGTACATTAAACGCCCAGACTTGATTGATCGGGATATCCCAACGCATGGCCTGCACCGACCACACTGCCCCCAAATCCACCTGCCATTGGCCTGCGATTTGGGTTGGCAAAAACTGCACCGTTTGCCGCTCAGTCACCGGTTTGGCTGGCTGCTGCATGATCAGCTTGGCGGCACTCAAGGGCAGCGGCTCGGTCAGGGTCAAGCGCCAATAGCGATACTGCCCCATCGGATTGAGCCGGTTTTGTTTGAGGGTCAATCCGGTATTTTGTTTGGCTTGCAACAACGAACCTGAGCCTGCCGATTGCCAAGACAACAGATCTTGACTGCCTTCAATCATCACATCGGTGGCTTGTGCTTGCGATGTCCAATCCAGATCCAGCCTGAGTGTCATATTGGGCTGATATTCGACCGTATCGGGGACGACCAGCAGCCACTGACGTTGGTACATCTGTGCCGACAGCGGTGCACGATGTGGTAAGCGCAGCGTGGCTTGCGTACCAGATGCGCCAAACTGCAATTGCAAAGAGGTCACATCCTCAGCGGTCAGTGGCTCAGCACTCGGCCATGGATATAAGGCCAACGGTGCCCAGCGCTCAGTGGGCGCTTGCATTACCGTATGCATGCGACGTGGCATCGGTTGATTTTGACTATCAAGCACTTGCAACTGCGGATTGGGTGTGCGCGAGAGCTGCGCCATTTGGGCAGGGGTCAAATCAACCGCATACACCCCTGCGCCTTGCACGCCCTCAATCGTTGCGGCTTGGATACTCGCGGCATCGGCGCTGATGATTGGCAAGCTACACAGCAGCCCAAGCGTGTAGGATTTAATGTTGATCATGTGCATCTTCCTGTGCATGCTGGTCGTCCTGAGCCTTGATTGCAGGTGGCAACGGTGCCACATAGCCAATCAGCAGCATCAACCCACCTGCTCCCATAAATGAAATCACCCGTGCAATCGCACCCACTTTGGACAAATCGACCAACACCAACTTGAGCACCACCACACCCAACAAGGCAATCCCTGCCAACCAGACCAGACGCTGAGCATGACGGCTCGCCAACACGGTGAGCAGCAAGGCCACCAACGTCCAGACAATGGTCAGGCTGGTCTGTACGGTGTCATTGTCCCACGCACCGGATGTCCACAAAGGTGTCCCCGCCCATTGGTGCAAGGTACGAATCACCATACCGGTGAGCGTCCAAAAGGCTGCAAATCCAGCGGCTGCCCACAACAACCGCTGCCGCTCTACGGTCGTGGGGGTGGCCTGCAACCATGCCCACGCACTTAAACCCACCAGACCCAAGGTCAAATCCAGCGGATTGAGCAATGGGATATAAGGCAAGCCCCACAGCTGCCCACTCGTTTGACCATTGACTGCCAGCACCCACAAACCAAACAGCACCATTACCAACAGACCGATATCCCTGCGGATACGCGCAGTGTCGAACCATGTGGGGGGTGTTTGCCACATCGACACCCCCAGCCACAGTGCCGCAGGCAGCAAGACTGGTGTGAGTGGCTGCAACCACGGCGCAAACTCATCGGGCACAATCGACAGCAACACAATCAACGACAATACCCATAAGGCTTGATCGACACGAGTCGAACGATGGGGCTGGATAGAGAGTTGTTTGAGTAGCACACCACCCCACGCCGCCACCGCCGCCACACCAATCGCCAACATCAACAAGCGGAGCATTTGCCCATCAAATGCGGTGGTGCCGGCGGCAGCAAAGGTCAATATCCCCAGCAACGGCAAACCGAGTCGTAATGCGCCCTGCAATTCTGTCCAGCCCAACCGTGGTGCGAGCCACAACCCAAACCCCATGATCAACACCACATCCCACATCCACTGAATGACATCGGCTTGATTTTGCCAAAATAACAGTTGTGGGGTCGCAAACCACACTTGCTGCATCCACGCCACAGTGGTCAATAGGGCTGTCGTCAGCACCAGTGGAGAGATTGGCTGTGGTAACTGTCGGACGGCGGCTTGCCATGCCTGATGGCGCACAAAGATTGCCGAGATCCACAGCGAGCAGACCAAGACCGTGAGCGCCAACACCGACCACGCCGGTGAATGAAACAGACCGCCCCACGCCACCACCAACAGACTCGCCAGCTCCAGCAACAAGCCAAAATACACCAACCAACGCCGCGCTTGGCGTTGACCGAGCCACAGCAACGCTGCGCCTTGCACCGCCCAACCAGCGGCTGTCCATTTGGCATCCAAGGCCAATGGCAACACCAACGCCGAAAAGGCAATCCCCAGCGCCAGCACCCCTTCGGTCAGCAAGCGCATGGATC
>CALFYA010000383.1 GCA_937952925.1 uncultured Moraxellaceae bacterium | reverse complement strand
AAACTCGAGCCTATGGATGATTGGGATAGTCAGAGTTTTTCCCCAACTGGTGAACAATTTGATAATATGCAATTAAAAGAGCATACGGTTTCAAAGGTTTTTGAAATCCCGGTGAGTAATATTATTTCCGTGGCAGTAAATCCTAGAAAAAAAGGTGTTAATTATCAGCTAAAAGAATTGGTTGAGCGCATCGTGGAGGTGCTGCCTAATCAAAAAAAGTACGCATTCACGCGGGAAGCAAGCCCAGAAAACGTCACCGAAACCGCAAGAGTAAGCGCTGAAAAAGGTATCTTGGATCATGTCAAAGAATTTGCAGGAGATGTCTGGGATACCGTGAAAGACAGTGCGGTAACAGCACTTGTGACTTCAGCGCCACGAGCTATTTCAAATTTTATTAAACGGTTATTTTGGTGATAAATAACAAAGTTTTAAGTTTTTTATTTATGTAGGAGGGAGTCTATCTGTAATCTGATAGATTCCCCCCCCCAAGAAAAGCAATGTTACGAAATCCAAGCGTTTTCTTTTTGTTTTATCCTGAACTCACATATTCAATAAGGCCATAAAGCACACAAGGCGTCACTCCGACGCCTTGTATCCATATTCGCTACTGTTTAGCTGTCGTCTGCTCAACCACCGCACCCCCACCAAGCGCCTTATACAAATTCACCTGCGACAACAGCGCCGACTGCTCAAGGCTAATTTGCGCTTGCTGCACACTAAACAAGCTGCGCTGCGCGTCAAGCACGCTCAAATAGTTGTCCAAACCAGCTTTGTAGCGTGCTTGCGACAGCTCATAAGTGGCTTGAGTGGCCTTGACCAAACGCGCTTGCGCATCCAAACGCTCTTGCAAGGTGGCACGCGTTGCCAGCACATCCGCCACATCTTTAAACGCCGATTGGATGGCTTTTTCATAGTTGTTCAGCGCGATTTGCTGATCCACTTTGCTCACCTCCAAGTTGGCTTGGCGAGCACCGGCATCAAAGATCGGCACGCTAATGCTGGGGCCTGCGCTATAGCTAAATGCCCCAGACTTAAACAAATCCGACAAACTCGTACTCGATAAGCCCAAATTGCCAGTCAAGCTAATGGTCGGATAAAACGCCGCACGCGCCGCCGCAATATTCGCACCGGCAGCCTTCAAGCTGTATTCAGCTTGTGCCACATCAGGGCGATTGCGCAGCAAATCACTGGGCAGACCCGTAGACAGCACATCTTTGCTCAGCAAAGGCGCAGGAATGCTGCTTGGCATCAGATTGTCGGGCACGCCTTGACCGAGCAAGAGCGCCAAGGTATTGCGATCTTGCGCCAGCTGCGTTTTGGCATTGCTGATCGCCAAACGTGCAGTTTCCACGCTGATCTCACCTTGACGCACTGGTACTGCTGACGAAATCCCCACATTCAAGCGTTTGCGATTGAGATTCAGGCTTTCTTCTTGGGCTTTGAGGGTTTGCTCAGCCAAGCGCAGTTGCTCTTGACCAAAGGCAATCGCCAAGTAGGACTGAGCAATTTGACCAATCAAGGCCACTTGGGTGGCTTGTTGGGCGCTTTGGCTCGCCAGATAGTTTTGCAAGGCAGCGTCTTTGAGGTTGGCAACACGTCCCCACAAATCAATCTCGTAGGCAGCCATGCCCAAGCCAACTTGGAAGCTATTGTTGCTGTTGTCTTTGGTGCCTTGCACCGTGGCACTGCCACTGGCATTCACGGTGGGGGATTGGTCAGCACTGCGGATTTGATACTGCGCTTGCGCCCGTTGGATGTTGAGCGCCGCAGTTCGCAAATCACGGTTGTTGTCGAGGCCAAGCTGGATCAATTGCTTGAGTTTGGCATCGGCAAAAAAGTCTTGCCAACCGATGGTGGCAATCGACGCTTCTGTGCTGGCAGGGGCATCGTATTGGGTTGGGATGGTGGTGGCGACCGGCACAGGATCCGCCGCACGCAGGACGGGGCGGGTACAGGCGCTCAGGCTGAGTGCCAACACACTCAGCACCAGCACGCCACGCGTGCGCAAGCGTTGGCTTGCGCGGGGGTTCAACGACAGATCAGACATCAATGCTGCTCCAGACGAGTCGGTTGATCTTCAGGGTGCACTTTGGGTTTGAATATGCTGCGCACCCAGAAGTAAAACAAGGGGATAAAGAAGATGCCCAGTACAGTGGCGCCGAGCATACCGCCGAGCACGCCGGTACCAATCGCATTTTGGCTGCCCGAGCCTGCACCAGTGCTCAAGGCCAGTGGCAATACACCCAAGCCAAATGCCAGCGAGGTCATGATGATCGGACGCAAGCGTAGACGCACCGATTCAAGCACAGCATCACGCAAGCCTTTACCCTGTTCTTGTAACTCTTTGGCAAACTCGACAATCAAGATCGCGTTTTTGGCCGATAAGCCAATCACGGTGAGCAAACCGACTTGGAAATACACGTCATTGGAAAAACCACGACCGACGGTGGCGAGCACCGCGCCCAAGACGCCCAATGGCACCACCATCATGACGGCAAATGGAATCGACCAGCTTTCATACAAGGCAGCCAAACACAAGAACACCACCAACAGCGACAACGAGTAGAGCAGTGGGGTTTGCCCTGAGGATTTCATTTCCTCAAATGACAAGCCACTCCACTCAAAGCCGACGCCTGCTGGCAGTTTGGCAATGATTTGCTCGACTTCTTTCATCGCTTCACCGGAGCTGACGCCCGCTGCGGCTGCGCCTTGGATGTTAAACGACGACAAACCATTGTAACGATCGAGTTTGGGTGCGCCGTATGTCCACTCACCGGTGGCAAACGCCGAGAACGGCACCATTTGACCGGCTTTACCGCGCACATACCATTGGCTCAAGTCTTCTGGGGCATTGCGTGATTCGGCATCGCCTTGCATAAACACCCGTTTGACCCGACCACGATCAATGAAGTCGTTGACATAGCTACTCCCCCAACCAGTCGACAACACACTGTTGATGTCTGCAATCGATACACCCATCGCTGCGGCTTGCGACTGATTGACGTTGACTTTGTATTGCGGTGTGTCTTCTTGACCGTTGGGACGTACCCCGACCAGTTTGGGGTTTTGCGAGGCCATGCCCAGCAGCATATTACGCGCTGCCAGCAGTTGATCGTGCCCAATATTGCCGGTGTCTTGCAATTGCAAATCAAAGCCGTTGGCGTTGCCGAGTTCAATCACTGCTGGTGGTGCAATCGCAAACACCATGCCGTCTTTGAGTTGGCTAAATGCACCCATGGCTCGACCGGCAATCGACTGGACATCTTGGCCTGCACCAGTGCGCTCGTCCCAATCTTTGAGTCGCACAAAGGCCAGACCCATGTTTTGACCATTGCCCGCAAAGCTAAAGCCGGTAATCGCAAACACCGATTTGACCGTGTCTTTTTCTTGGGTCAGGTAATAGTCTTCGACCTGCTTCATGGTTTCGAGCGTGCGCTCTTGGGTTGCACCCGCCGGTAGTTGCACCAAGGTAAACAGCAAGCCTTGATCTTCATCGGGCAAATAGGCGGTCGGCAGTTTGACAAACAAAAACGCCATCAACCCGATAATTGCCGCATACACTAAACCAAAGCGGATGCCACGTTTGAGGATGCCACCCACCGCCGATTGATAGCCATGAGAGGCACGGTTGAAGCTGCGGTTAAACCAGCCAAAAAAGCCTTTTTTGTCGTGATGATCGGGTGATACCGGTTTGAGCAAAGTGGCACACAGCGCAGGGGTCAGCACAATCGCCACCACCACCGACAGCACCATACTCGACACCAAGGTGACCGAGAATTGACGGTAAATCACCCCTGTCGAGCCACCAAAAAACGCCATCGGGATAAACACCGCCGACAGCACCATCGCAATCCCGATCAGTGCGCCGGTGATTTGTCCCATCGATTTACGGGTGGCTTCGCGTGGCGACAAGCCTTCTTCGGCCATCACCCGCTCGACGTTTTCCACCACCACAATCGCATCATCGACCAACAGACCAATCGCGAGCACCAGACCAAACAAGGTCAGGGTATTGATGGAAAAGCCCAAGAAATTGAGGATGGCAAAGGTACCCAGCAACACCACCGGCACAGCAAGGGTGGGGATAATGGTGGCGCGCCAGTTTTGCAAAAACAGGTACATCACCAAAAACACCAACACAATCGCTTCGAGCAAGGTGACGATCACTTCTTCAATCGACAAGCGCACAAACGGCGTGGTGTCGTAGGGAACCACCACATCCAAACCTTGCGGGAAGCTGGCTTTCATCTGCTCGACACGTTCGATCACCGCATCACGTGTGGAGAGCGCATTCGCTCCAGCCGCCAATTTAATCCCCACACCGGCAGCCGCTTTGCCGTTGTAGCGTGACACGACATCGTAGTTTTCACTGCCCAATTCGACTTTTGCCACATCTTGCAGCAACACATTCGAGCCATCGCTGCTGGTTTTGAGGATGATCTGACGAAATTGCTCTGGCGTTTGTAGACGAGTTTGCGCGGTGACGGTGGCGTTGAGTTGTTGTCCGGCTGGCGATGGCGTACCGCCAATTTGACCGGCAGACACTTGAGCGTTTTGCGCTTGGACTGCTGCGGTAATATCGGCAGGGGTGAGCTGGAAGCTGGCAAGCTTGGCAGGATCGAGCCAAATGCGCATCG
>CALFYA010000382.1 GCA_937952925.1 uncultured Moraxellaceae bacterium | reverse complement strand
GCGGAGTCAATTTCGTTCAACGCTTTGACTTCGCCACCGTAGGTTTTTGCGCAGATCAAGCTGATTGCAGCAGTCAGGGTGGTTTTACCGTGGTCAACGTGACCGATGGTGCCGACGTTCACGTGCGGCTTATTACGTTCAAACTTGGCCTTCGCCATGATGATCTTCCTCGTTCACGCCGGTGGGTACCAGCTGACGCTTAATCGAAGTGGCATTGCTTGCCGCAATACCGCCAAAAAACACAAGCAGGCACAAGTGCCCGCTGTTTTGGAAGATTTTTCAATCTTTCCGAATCTGGAGCTCCTATCCAGATTTGAACTGGAGACCTCTCCCTTACCAAGGGAGTGCTCTACCACTGAGCTATAGGAGCAATGGGGTTGATCGCACTATATGGAGCGGGAGACGAGAATCGAACTCGCGACATTCAGCTTGGAAGGCTGACGCTCTACCAATTGAGCTACTCCCGCACAGCATCGCTGCGCGATTTGATCCGAAGATCATATATGGTGGTGGGGGAAGGATTCGAACCTTCGAAGCTTTCGCGACAGAGTTACAGTCTGTTGGGTTTGACCGCTCCCCAACCCCACCGATCCGTAAGACCGACAATTCTAGTAAATTTTACTGAACTGTCAAGCTTACTTGCTTTGAACGTTGTTTTATTGATCAAATGGTGCCGGCAACCGGAATCGAACTGGTGACCTACTGATTACAAGTCAGTTGCTCTACCAACTGAGCTATACCGGCATTTCATGCGACCTAACGTCGAAGCGGCGGCCAGTGTAACAGAAACCAACCACCACGCAAGCCCTAAATTGTGCTTTTTTTAGGCAAACTGTAGTCCATTTGCCGATAATTCAACCGCTCGCATCACCGCACGCGCCTTGATGAGGGTTTCGTTCCATTCACTTGCAGGCACAGAATCGGCAACCACACCCGCACCTGCTTGTACATGGATTTGACCCTCTCGAATCACTCCAGTACGAATCGCAATGGCGGTATCCATTTCACCATGCCAGCCCAAATAGCCCACTGCCCCACCAAATACGCCGCGTTTGACGGGTTCAAGCTCGTCGATGATTTCCATCGCACGGATTTTGGGAGCGCCAGACAATGTACCGGCTGGAAAGGTGGCCTTAAACACATCTAATGCATCTAGGCCATCGCGTACTTCGCCTTCTACGTTGGAGACGATATGCATGACATGCGAATAACGCTCAATGGTCATCCGCTCGGTCACACGCACTTTGCCCACCTGACTGACGCGACCGACGTCATTGCGTCCCAAATCGATCAACATGAGATGCTCGGCGATTTCTTTACCGTCGGAGAGTAAATCTTGCTCAAGGGCGTAGTCTTCTTCGGGGGTTTTGCCGCGTGGACGAGTCCCTGCAATCGGACGCACGGTGACTTGTCCATGCTCAAGCCGCGATAAGATTTCGGGCGATGATCCCACCAAGGCAAACGGTTGCTGATCTTGGAGGGTGTGTGCTTGCAGCAAAAATAAATAGGGCGATGGATTGAGATGCCGTAGTGCGCGATAGACCGACAAGGCATCACCATCAAACGGTGAACTCATGCGCTGGCTGGGCACCACCTGCATCACATCCCCTGCTTTGATGTACTCTTGTACCGCTTCGACACTGGCTTTAAAACGTGCTTCACCGGTTTGTGATACAAATTGCGGTGGCGTATGCGGCGTGGCGTGTAGACGCAATGGCGCAGCGAGCTGTGCCTCGAGCTGATCTAATGCCGCGTTTGCTGTTGCATAGGCATCTGGGTCGCTGACATCGGCATGCACAATCAAAGATAGGGTGTCGCGCAAATTGTCAAACACCACGACCGTCTGGGACAAGGTCAACCAAATATCCGGCAGCCCAATCGGGTCGGATGCTGGTACGTGTGAGAGTTTCGGCTCAATATAGCGCACGCTGTCATAGCCAAAATAGCCAATCAGCCCGCCACTAAACCCTGCCAAATCGGGGATATCGACTTGCGTCGGCAGCCGATAACGCTGCTGAAAGCTGCGGATAAAGGCAAAGGGATCAGCGCAGGCATGCTCAACGATCGCACCACTCACCGTTTGCTCAGTCATACAGCCTTGTTGGTATTGCAGGATCACACCTGCACCAAGGCCGATCATCGAGTAACGCCCCCAACGCTCACCGCCTTGTACCGACTCAAACAGATAAGCGGGCGCATGCTCACGCAAACGGGCAAACACCGCCAATGGCGTATCGGTATCGGCAAGGCGTTGGCGAAACACGGGAATATGAGTATAGCCTGCGGCAGCAAGCTCGTTAAAACGCGATAAGGTCATCATGGCACAACACTCAAAACAAATAGGTAAGACGAAGCGGCTAAATTACGGTTGTTTTTAGCGACGCCAACGTAGACCGCTGTATTGATGCTGCATGACACACTCAACATATTTGCTGGAATATAGAAAGCTAAAGCAATTCGCGCAGTGAATCAAGTATTAGATCAGGCTGACACAGCGTAATCGGTTCACCGTGATTATAGCCATAGGTCAGTACAACACAGGCCACCCCTGCAGCATGAGCAGCTTCAACATCGTTGCGAGAGTCGCCAATCATCAGTGCCTGCGGAGCATCGACTCGGTAATACTGTAAAGCATGCAAAATGGGGGCAGGATGTGGTTTACGATGATCCAAACTGTCGCCACCAAGCAGCAGACTAAAATATGGCAACAAGTCCAACGCAGCCAGCAAATCACGCGCCGGTTGGTACGGCTTATTGGTGATACAGGCCAACTGACAACCTTGTGCTTTGGCTGCATCTAAGAATGCCAATACCCCATCGTATAGTTCACTATCGACGCAGACTTCGGCTTGGTAACGCTGCATAAACTGTTTGAGCAGTGGCTCATGCCAATGCGCGGCCAGATGCAAATGCTCAATGACACAATGCACCAAACGGCCAGCGCCACGTCCAACCCATGTGCGTACCTGTTGTCCAGTGACAACAGGCAGCCCCAAATCATGCAGTGCCAGATTTAGGCTACGATGAATATCAGCGGCAGAGTCAACCAGCGTTCCATCTAGATCAAACAGTAACACTGAATAATCACGCCAGTTGTTTACCGCCATGGTGATCAACCCTTATGACAATCCCAGCACAACCAAACCCACCAACAAGGCCAAAATCACCACCATCGTAACCAACAGCAATGGAGAGATTTTCATCCCTTGAGGGTCTGGAGCACTGGTGGGTGTGGGTGCTGGCGCTGGTGAGGGTGCTGATGGCACTGATAATGAGGGCATCGGCTCATGAGGGCGCGGCATGGGGGCAGGTGTCGGTGCTGTGGGGATGTTTGGCTTAGATATATCAGCCGGACGCCCCGCAATCGGAATATTGAGTGCCGGACGGAATTGGGTTTTATCCATGCCCAAATCAGGGGGTGGTGCACCCGCTTCTTTGCCTTTGGGGGGTGCTTTGCCGACCACTACACGGAAAATCACTGCATCAAACTTGACTTCATCACCGAGATACAAAGGCTGCTCTTCCGTGCGGCGATTGTTGACATAGGTGCCGTTGGAGGAATTGAGATCACGCACCCACAGCTGTGCATCACGCAACAAAAACTCAGCATGTCGACGCGAAATATGGCCGCCATTAATCACAATATCTGCGGTGGGGTCGCGTCCAACCACCTTGGTGCTGTCAATATTGATCAACTTACCTGCCAGTGGCCCTGTCATGGCTTTGAGCTGCCATGAAGTGACATCAGCCATTTTTTGGGCAGGCTTATCCAATGCAGGGTTGCGTGCATGTTGGCGCGCAGGATCAATCAAGCGTAGCTCGATATTACCCAGATGAATGACATCCCCCACCACAATTTCGGTGGCTTCCATCACACGGGAACCATTGACGGCAATCACCGCCTGAGCATCGCAAGGATTGATAAACAGACGACTATTTTTTTGGTTGATGGTGGCATGAAAGGGACGAATTTGGTCGTCTTTAATCACCATCTGATTTTTGATATCACTGCCAAGTCCAAAGTTCTCATCCACAATCCAGAATGAGGCTTGTCGGTTGTCGGCAAACTGAAGCTTAAGCATAACGTCCTCTATTGCTTGGCTTTGGGGGTCGGTGCATCAGGTAGAACTGGGCTATACACCTCAGCCAACTCGGTTGGCAAGCGACTAAAATCTCCTTTTTGATCTAGTCGCAGCTGCAAGGTACGAATCTGATTGTAACGAGATTGTGTCAACTCCCGCACACCTTCGTTACCACGCAAAATGGTGGGCTGTAAAAACACCAACAGGTTGCGTTTGGTTTGTTCATTGCTCTTGGAGCGAAATAAGCCTCCAATCAATGGCAAACGACCTAAACCGGGTACTTGGCTCAATGATTGGGTACTATCATCCTGAATCAGACCACCAAGTGCAATAGTTTGTTGATCATCTGCCAAAATTGTTGTTTTGATCAATCGTTTATTGGTGATCAAATCCGCTGATTTAATACTCGATGTGGCGGGCACCAATGATGATACCTCTTGAGCCACCTCCAAACGCACCGAGCCGCCATCACCCACATGTGGAATCACTTTGAGACTAATCCCAATATCTTGACGTTCGATGGTGGTAAAGGGATTGCTGGTTCCGCCTGAACTGGTCGTTGAGGAACCCGTAATAAAGGGAACGTTTTGCCCCACCAAAATATTGGCTTCTTCATTGTCGAGGGTCATGATCGAAGGCACCGACAACAAATTGGCCTGTGAGGTGGTTTTGAGGGCTTGCAAAATTGCACCATAAAAACTGGTTTGCCCATCACTACTGGTTTTACTCGCACCAATCCCGATCAATGCACCCGATAAACCCGATGCCAACGAGGGATTGTTGCTGGCGACTGCGGCATATAAGTTGGCCACACTGGTGCCCACATTATTAAAATTGATCATACCAACACCCGTACTGGCATTACCAAGCGCCCACTGCACCCCCAGTTGATCCAAATTACCCCCAGAGACTTCCACAATTGCGGCCTGAATCAAGACTTGGGTACGGCGTACATCAAGCTGCTTGATGGCGGATTCTATTTCGCGCATCAGTGCAGGATCCGCTTTGACCACCAAAGCATTTTGGCTTTCATCGGCAATAATACTGACACCAAAACTGCCTTTATTGTTGCTACCAGATGCTGAACTGCTTGAACTGCCGGATGATGAACCGCTTGATGTACTGGTATTACTGTTTGATGTATTAGCACTACCACCCGACGTATTGCCGCTACTGAGCCCCCCACTAGCAGTTAAGCTACCGCTTGGCGCACTGCTCACCAAGGAGGCGTTACTCATCAAGCCCTGCAACATCTCGGCCAAATTTTTGGCACTGGCATGCTGTAGGCGAAACACCCGTAAACCACCTAAACGCTCCGCAGGAGCCACATCCAGCTCTTTGATCAGTTTGCGAATCCGCTCACGACTGCGCACATCACCTTTGACCAACAACCGATTACTGCGATTGTCGGCAATCACTCGCACTCTTGATCCTCGCACATCTTTGTTGGGCGAGGTCGAACTCATGGCTTCTACAAGGGTGATGATTTCTTCGGCTTGGCTATGTTTGAGCGAAATAATCTCTAGTTTGTCTTGATCCCCGCCATCAAGGGTTTTGACCAAGGCTTCGAGTTGATTGATGCCGTCGGCACGATCAGACACAATCAAGGCATTGGTGCCAGGTACAGCAGCCAAATGGGCAAACTGTGGCATCAAAGGACGAATGGCAGGAATCAAATCATTGGGGTTGGTGTTGTCGAGCCAAATGACCCGTGTCACCACTTGATCACCGCGTGCACGTTGGCGCAAATCAAACGCTACACCGGCCTGCTTCGCGTTGACATCGGGGACAAGCTTGACGGTAGAGCCAGAGGGGACTGCCACCACCCCATTGACGTTCATCACGCCCATAAACAACTCATACACCTGATCACGGGTGAGTGCTTTGTTGGAAATGACCGTGATATTGCCCTTCACGCGTGGATCAACCACGAAATTTTTACCCGTGATATCGGCGACTTCACCAATAAAAGCGGTGATATCGGCATCGCGCAGGTTGATTTTCCATGTTTGTGCTAAGGCAACAGGTGATGCCAAGGCGCTCACCAAGGGGAGCCAAATCCACCAGTGTTTGGCTCGACGCACACGGCGATGAGAAGTTGCGGATTCAAAAACTGGGGGTTGCATCAAAAACTCTCCGGCTTCACGCCTAGAAACTCTGTTGAATGGTCATGGTTTGGTCGCCACGCTGAATTTCGATTTGCGCACGACGTTGCTGACGAACTTGTTCTAACAATTGTGCATCATTTTGCGGCTGCCCTAAGGTCTGACCATTGACGGACACAATCCGATCACCTGGTCGTAGTCCCAATTGACTGCGCATTTCAGCAGGAACGTTGGGGGTAATTTCATAGCCCTGTCCGGTTGCCATCACCCCCATACGGGTCAGATAAGCCGCAGGATTGCTACTAAGTTGAGAAATGGCGTCGCTTAAGGCGCGATCCACTTGTTGTGCAGGGGTTTGGGCGCTTGGCGTGGCCAGCATGGTTGACGCACTGGGTGCTTGATCTAGACCTTGTTGACCAAATTTGAGCGTTGCTTGCTGCCCATCAGCACGTTTAAAGGTGACTTTATTCCAATCAACCGCCACCAATTCCAATTGGGCTTCTTCGATTTTTTGCCCCACACGATAATGCTTGGACAGGTTATTGACGCGAATCACGGCAGCAGAACGTGCCATCGGCCGCCCCACAAATACCCCTTCAAGCTGCATAGGCACACTGACCACTGGCACTGCGGCAGGACTTAAATCGGGACGCTGCTCTTTAAACAGCATAAACCCTGTCACATTGGGGATACTGGCTTGCTGTCCGCCCCCAAGCATAATTTCGCGTGCAATCGGTGCTTGAGCAGGAGCAGCAATCAGCCAAAAAATCCGTGCCAGTTGCCAGCAAATCCAGAAGATGGTCAGGGTCAATATCCATGGAGCGAGCGCATCCAATTTCCGTACATGGTGCAAAACCGCCATCAGAAAGATCCCAAACTAGCTAAAGGTTGGCGCGTGGTAATCACAGCTGTGTCCAATCCAGCCTGACCACGATAGCCCGCCACATTTTGTAGCAAGCGCTGAGTGAGCTGTACATCCAACATGCGATCTTTAGACAAATAAAAGTCACCCATCCGTGCTTTGGCTTGATCAGTCAGCGCCACATGCAACCGCTCACGGTCTAGATTGAGTTTGCCCACCAACGGTGGCAAAGATGCACGTTCAACACGTCCTTCAAACGGATAACCCAGCACCCCACCGCCCCAATTGATCTGACCTGCTGCCTCTGACCAGCCTTGCTGCTGATCAAAACGCATACTCAAATCTTGGACTTGAATCGGGCTGTCCGGCCATTGCCACGGCAATAGGGTTCTTAAGGTATTGGCGGCCACTCGACCATTCATGTGATCAACAGCCCACATGGTTTTCCCCATGGCCAAATGACCACTCAGTTGGCTTTCTCCAATCATGACATCAACATCAGCGCCCACTCGCAACAAGAAGAACTCCCACGGGCGGATTTTCCAACCCACCACACCTTGCACTTGTTGATATTGCCAGTCAGCTTGGCCTGACCAAATATTACCGGTGACATGTGTGATATAAGGATTTTGGGGTGCAAGCCGTGCCAGAACCCATGCTGCTGGCAGCTGCAAGACGATAAAAAACAGCAGAAGAACTGCTGCAAAAAACCACCAGCCCTTCCCCGGCCGTGTTGTTGTCATGCTTGTGGTCACTACGATCTGAGCTATAACAAATGAAGAACCCGATTATGCGCAAAATTTACCAACAAGCAAACGTGTTTTTTTTACGCAGGCTTCATCCACAAAAAATGCCTGACAAAGCAGGCATTTTGAGTTTGACACGCTTGATTATTTGTTAATCAAGAAGTCTTCAAGTTTTGCACCTTCAGCAATTTTTGCTGCCAACCAGCGTGGTTGTTTACCACGGCCAGTCCAAGTTTCATCGCTGTCAGCAGGGTTGCGATAACGTGGTTCTACCGGTTTACGGGTGGCGGGTTTGCGGTTTGCTGCCAAGTCTTGACCTTGTTCGATCAATTCAGCCACGCTCAAACCCAAACCTGCGGCAATGCTTTCGACTTGTTCGTAGCCAGCACGAATTTCGTCGAGGTGACGACTGCTGATCATATTGGTTGCTTCATCAGCCAATTTTTTCAATTCAGCCACGGACATTTTGCTCAGATCGGTGCTCATGATTACTCCATCATATCAATCCTGAATGAAACACTCAGGATGCGCGAATACAGACAACTCGCGCATCATATTCTAGAATAATCGAGATTGCCAAGAGATTAATCTATATTAAAATGGTAAATCGTCGTCTAGCTCATTATGATAGGAGTCTGGAGCCGCGGGTGGATTATTGCGAGCAGGCTCTGGACGTGCTTGTTGTGGTGCTGAATAGTTGGATGGGGTGTCGTTTTGGCGGCCACCATAGGCAGGATAGTCATTTTGTGATGGATTATTGCCACGACCACTATCGAGCATTTGCATATTATCGCCCCGAATTTCGGTGACATATCGCTCTTGACCGGATTGATCTGTCCATTTACGAGTGCGTAAACTGCCTTCAATATACACCTTACTGCCTTTACGCAAATATTGTTGTGCCACTTCGCCCAAGCGATTATTGAGCACAATACGATGCCACTCGGTCAACTCTTTGCGCTCACCCGTGTTTTTATCAACCCACTGCTCGGTGGTTGCAATCGAAAACTGGGTGACCGAGCCCCCATTACTAAATGATTTTGTTTCTGGGTCTTGGCCTAGCGCACCGACCAAGATCACTTTATTCACACCACGCATGACCACATCCTAAGTAGGGTATTTAGACACGTTGAATGTACTCTAGTCTGGGTTAAAAGGCTACTGGTGCACCAATCAGAGACGACAACTCTTGTCGTGAGTCCTGATCAAATTGCTGTTTATCAATCTTCAAATACGCCACATGATGTTCAGCCAAGATCACTGCATCTTCAATGCCATGTACATCAAGCAGACGCACTGCCCACTCTTGTGCGCTCAATTGATCATCAACCGGCAAGCGAATCGCCAAACTCGATAAATACGGCGGTGAACTCAAACCAAACACCACGCCAACCCACAATAATGCAGCCACCGCGAGCATCATCCATGCACTGGTCACGGAAAAATGCGTGAGCAGCTGGCCGCCAATCACCCCACCCACAAATGCACCCAAAAACTGACTTGAGGCATTTACACCCATTGCTGTGGCCTTGGCGGCTACAGGTGCTGTTTTGGCGAGCCATGAGGGTAATAATGCTTCGAGCAAATTAAAGGCGATAAAAAAGAGTCCGATACCGACCAACAGTCCCCACTGAAAATGCTCCACCGTGGTCAACACCCACAGCGATAACGTGATCAGCATCACGGCGCTAATAAATATACGGCGCATACGTCTTTTGGCTTCTGCAACAATAATTGCTGGAATTGCCAACACAAAGCCTAATAATAACAGCGGCAGATACACCCAACCGTGATGCTCAACTGGAATATGTTCAAACCGAATCAACTGACTTGGAATCAGTACAAATGCGGCGGTCATCAACAAATGCAACATGAAAATCGAAAAATGTAGCCGATTTAAATCTGCCAACTTGAGCACATGTTTAAGTTGTGTACGATAAGAGTTGGGCGTTTGTGTTAATGCACGTACCGGTGTAGGCACCAACCACAATAATCCAATCGCACATAATGCACTCACAGAAGTGATCGCGAATAACCCATTTAAACCGACAAATTGGGTCAGAATAGGCCCCAAGCTAAACGCCACAATAAAGGATAGCGCAATACTCATCCCCATCGCCGCCATTGCTTTGCTGCGCTGTTCTTCGCGTGTGACATCGGCAAGTAACGCCATCACCACCGCAGATACTGCACCACCACCCGCCACTGCTCGCCCCAAAATCACCCCCCAGATATCGGTTGAGAGTGCGGATATCAGCCCGCCTAGTGCAAAAATCAGCAAGCCCAATACGATGAGCGGCTTACGCGGGAAACGATCCGCTAACAGACTCATGGGGATTTGCAACAAGGCTTGGGTCAAACCATACACGCCAATCGCCACGCCGATCAGTGCAGGTGTGGCGCCACTGTATCCCTGACCATAAATGGCGAAAACCGGCACAATCATAAACAGTCCGAGCATCCGTAGGGCAAAGATGCTGCCCAGTGCAAGTGTGGCGCGGCGTTCGGAGGCATTCATCATCAGGGCTGCCCTCAGATTGGAAGGGGCGCATTATACGACGCCTGATGTCGCTTGTTCACCGAGCGTCACTTGAACATTTGCGATTTAGCAGCATTAATGATGGGTTGCCCGACTACCTTGAGCCGTTTTTATGAGTCAAAGCCATATTCGCATCCGTGGCGCACGCACCCACAACCTCAAGAATATTTCCATCGACATTCCGCGTGATCAATTGGTGGTGATCACGGGCTTATCAGGTTCGGGCAAATCATCACTCGCGTTTGATACTTTGTATGCTGAAGGCCAACGCCGTTATGTTGAGTCACTGTCTGCCTATGCGCGGCAGTTTTTGGCACAAATGGAAAAACCCGATGTCGATGCGATTGAAGGTCTTTCGCCAGCGATTGCCATCGAACAAAAATCGACCAGCCACAATCCACGCTCTACGGTCGGCACCATTACTGAAATCTACGATTATCTGCGCTTGCTCTATGCACGGGTCGGCACGCCCTACTGCCCCGAACATGATCTGCCAATGGTGGCACAAACCATCTCCGAAATGGTCGATCAAGTACGCGCACTTCCTGAAGGCACACCCGTGATGCTGCTTGCACCGGTGGTGCGCGACCGTAAAGGCGAGCATAGTGGCTTGTTTGATCAATTGCGTGGTCAGGGTTTTGTCCGCGCACGGATTGATGGGGAGCTGTACGACCTCGACGATGCCCCAAGCCTCGATAAAAAGAAAAAACATACCATCGAGGTGATGGTGGATCGTTTTAAAATTCGGGATGATTTGGGCAACCGGATTGCCGAATCATTTGAAACGGCATTACGGCTCGGTGATGATTTGGTGCTGGTGCACTTTATGGATGGTAACGAGCCTGATCGGTTGCTGTCTGCGCGCCATAGCTGCCCACAATGTGATCGTGCAGTGGCCGAGCTAGAGCCGCGTTTATTTTCGTTTAATAATCCGTATGGCGCGTGTCCAGCCTGTGATGGTTTGGGTCATCGTAGTCATTTTGCCCCCGAAAAAATTGTGCAAAACCCTGAACTGTCGATCAATCAGGGTGCAATTAAAGGCTGGGATAAACAGCGACCATATTATTTTCATTGGGTCAGCACGGTTGCCGATCATTATCAGATGGATCGCAGCCTGCCTTGGCAACAATTGAGCAAAGCCGATCAACAGCGCCTGTTGTATGGCTCCGGCAAAGATAAAATCGAATTTGTGCATACCGATGAGCGTGGCCGCCGCCATAGCAAAACCCAAGTGTTTGAAGGCGTCTTGCCCTACTTGGAGCGACGTTATCGGGAAACCGAAAGCAGCCTTGTGCGTGATGAACTGGCGCAATACCTGTCGAATGCTCCGTGTGATGTGTGTCATGGTTCGCGGCTGAATGAAATCGCGCGTCATGTCAAAGTGGCTGGTGTGGCCTTACCTGAAGTCATCCATCGCTCAATCGGCGATGCTGAGCAATATTATCAACACCTGAGTCTTGATGGTGCGCGTGGCGAAATTGCCGAAAAAATCTTTAAGGAAATCCGCGAACGCCTACATTTTTTGGTCAGTGTGGGACTCAATTATCTGACCCTCGCTCGCTCAGCCGATACTCTGTCTGGTGGTGAAGCCCAGCGTATTCGTTTGGCGTCGCAAATCGGCGCGGGGTTGATGGGCGTGATGTATGTGCTTGATGAACCTTCGATTGGCTTGCACCAACGCGACAATGCACGCTTGCTGCAAACCCTGATTCGCCTGCGTGATCTGGGCAATACCGTGTTGGTGGTCGAACACGACGAAGATGCGATTCGGGCGGCAGATCATATTATTGATATTGGGCCGGGTGCTGGCGTCCATGGCGGGCAGATTGTGGCGGCAGGAACGGCGCAACAGCTTGCGGCTCATCCTGATTCACTGACTGGTCAATATCTCTCAGGTGCACTTGGAATTGCCGTTCCCAAGCAGCGCCACCCGATTGATCCTGAACGTCAATTGGTGCTCAGTGGCGCACAAGGCAACAATCTGAACAATGTCACGCTCAGCATTCCCTTGGGGCTGTTGAGCTGTATTACGGGAGTCTCTGGCTCTGGCAAATCAACCCTGATCAATCGCACCTTGATGCCACTTGCAGCCACGCGCCTCAACGGCGCATCCACCCTCACACCCGAAAAATTTGATGCGATCAGCGGGCTAGAGCAACTCGATAAAGTGGTGGATATTGATCAAAGTCCGATTGGGCGTACACCACGCAGCAACCCTGCCACCTATACGGGTTTGTTTACACCACTACGTGAGCTGTTTGCGCAAACCCCCGAATCTCGTGCACGCGGTTATAGTGCCGGACGCTTTTCATTCAACGTCAAAGGTGGACGCTGCGAGGCCTGTGAAGGCGATGGCATGCTCAAAGTCGCCATGCACTTTTTGCCCGATATGTATGTACCTTGTGATGTTTGTCATGGCAAACGCTACAACCGCGAGACCCTAGAAATTTATTACAAAGGCAAAAATATTGCTGATGTACTGGCCATGACGGTGGAAGATGCAGCAGCGTTTTTTGCAGTGATTCCCAGCATTTATCGAAAACTTGAAACGCTGATACAGGTGGGATTGGGCTATATCCGACTCGGTCAAGCGGCAACCACCCTGTCTGGCGGCGAAGCCCAGCGCGTCAAGCTTGCGCGTGAATTGGCCAAACGAGACACCGGTAAAACCTTGTATATCCTCGATGAGCCGACCACAGGGCTGCATTTTCATGACATTGCCAAGTTACTTGAAATCCTGCATCACTTGCGTGACAAGGGAAACACCGTGGTGGTGATTGAACACAATCTCGATGTGATCAAAACCGCCGATTGGGTGGTAGATTTAGGCCCCGAAGGCGGTTCAGGTGGCGGGCAAATTATTGCAACAGGCACACCTGAGCAGGTCGCACAGGTGCAAGGCTCCTTTACCGGACAGTTCTTGGCTCCCCTGCTCACGCGCTAATCACGCGCCCAGCGTTTAAGATAGCAATCCTAGCAAGGCCGCTTTGACAGCGGCTGAGGTTTTGTTGGTCACATCAAGTTTGCGCATACAGTTGTTGATGTGAAAATTGACCGTGCGCTCGGTGATATTCATGATCATGGAGATTTCACCCGATGTTTTGCCTTCGGCTGTCCAGCGCAATACCTCAAGCTCACGCCCAGATAACGCATTTTCATCAGTCACTGCAGGCTCCACCAATTTTTTAGCCATCAACTGATGGGTGATTTGGGTCAGCCAAATCATTTTATAACCTTTGTCATCCAACTCATTGGAGGTGAGTAGCTCCGTTGAGCGTGCCAGCGTCAGCATGCCACTCACCCCTTGCATATCACGGCTCGACTGCGCCCAGCCGACATTGAGGCCAAACGACCGCGCCTCCTCCCAAAACTCACGCTCCGGCTGAAAAATCCGTTCTGTCCACACCAATGGCATCACCGAATGAGTCCCATGATGCACCGTGGGATCAATCGCCACATAGTTGCGCTCCATATAGCGCATTTTCCACGCATCGGGATAGTTGTTGAGCATCACCACTTTGGGTTGTGCCAATGCGATGGGTTGCCGTAAGCCGTATGCAAAGTGATCAAACCCTAGGTCATAGGCGATTTTTGCTAAACGACCGAACAGCACTTCTTCAGACTCGGTGTTTTCCAAATCTGTAAGCAAATCTTCTTGCCAGACATGCATGATTTATCTCGGTTTAATAGTCGTATCAATTTTGATACTTCAGACTATTGAACCAAAAAGCTGTGGCTTTGCCAAGCAACTAGGTGCATTAGATTGTCTAAACAATCACACTTTTACTGTAGTGTACCTGTCAAATCTAACACTATTCGTCAGGCTACAACTAAGGTAGGGTTCGCCCAATCCCTCAAAAAGGATACGATGTTATGGAACGCCGAGATATTGCGATGCCCGTATTGGAGTCGTCGAACATGCCCATGCTTTGCGCTGATGGTTATATGCGCTGCACTGTGCTAGAGCTGCACGCGCTAACACTCATTCATCTGCATACTGCTATTGATGAAGATGACATGGACTTGCCTGATCGAACGCAAGGCAGCCTGCCCGCATTGGTGCATGGCTATACCGAGTGGATCAGCAACACCGAACCAACCGTGTCTTTGGGTTGGGATTGGAGCTTGGAATGGAGCGACGGACAAGCACACTGCCAACTGCTGAACCTCCCACGCACTAACCTGATGATCGTCGATGCCGAAGGTCGTGACCTTGGTGATAAAAAAACCCTGAAGGTCTTGCAAGATTACATCGTCCAATTTGATTGGAGCGATGCGGTGGTCAATGCAACCCTGACGCATTACGGCTCAACGAGCGCAGCCTCCTAAGCTTTTTTAGCCCCTTCACTGTACAGGCCAATCCTTGAGATGTTGGCCTGCGTGCCTCCTTTTGTGTTGACCTGTCAATTCTGACAGGTGACAAACCCCCTCAAAAAGCCTTTAAATTCATATCGCGGGATGTACCAAAGTCTTGAAAGACAAGGAAGAACGTCATGCGTATGAGTACAGGAATGCAGGTTGGCCTCCCAGAACAACTTTTTTCGGATGTCAGCAGTTATCGCTACAAAGTATTTGTAGAACAGCTCGGTTGGGAGCTGAACACTCAAAACGGTCTAGAACTCGACCAGTTTGATTGTGAAGACACGTACTACGTGATTGCCCAACATGACACTGGTGAGATTGCAGGTTGCGCTCGACTGCTGCCCACCACAGTCCCTTACTTACTCGGGGAGATTTTTCCCCAGCTGCTCAACGGGCTACTCCCCCCGCAAAGCAGCGAAGTCTGGGAACTGTCGCGGTTTGCGTCGGTGGATCTGTCGGGACAAGGGGTACGGGGCGGTCAGTTTTCCTCCCCTGTGGCGGTGGAACTGCTCAAAGCGGCAATGGCCTGTGCCAAAGCGCAAGGTGCCAAACGCTTGATCACGGTATCTCCAGTCGGCGTTGAGCGCTTACTGCAACGAGCAGGCTTTCGTTGCCGCCGTGCGGGCCCTCCCATGATTGTGGGTGGACATGCACTCACCGCATGTTGGATTGATTTGGATAACGACGATGACGTCGATAATGAAAACTAAATGGTTAAATACTGTGCTGTGTGGGTAGCTGTACTTGATAACGACATTCGTGTCGATATGAACAACAACTTGGACACCTGCGGATGGTACGCCCATCCGCCATGTGAATAAAGACCTTACGGTCGATATAAGAATAAATTGGGCAGAAAACAATAGGGTGAATCCATCACCACTGACGTGAAGGGACACAGGAGAACGACACCGATGTCGAGACCAACAATGCAAGATTAAGAAAAACAATAGCTCTGTATAACAATAATTTGGCATGAGAGTAGGGATATTAATAACAATGATAACGCCAAAGCGCCCTGAACTTCAGGGCGCTTCATTGTTTGCCTGCAACACAGCCGCGTGGTTACAGGGCAGCACCATTGCCATGACAAAAATTCCTTTAGAATGGCTCACTTCTCACCAATACATGCTGGATAAGCTGGGTATGAGCGTTGAAACCTTACAAACGGTCGGTATCGCGGCCAAAGATGCCGTCACCGAAACGGCCGTGCAATACAAAGATGTCTACACCACCATCAATGATATGGTGCAAACATT
Organism: uncultured Moraxellaceae bacterium; assembly: GCA_937952925.1. Classification (GTDB taxonomy): domain Bacteria; phylum Pseudomonadota; class Gammaproteobacteria; order Pseudomonadales; family Moraxellaceae; genus CALFYA01. The sequence continues at coordinate 3,198 of CALFYA010000382.1, read as the reverse complement.
TTGGGAGCGTGTCCCTTATCTGATCATTGCGTTTACCGTATTTACCATTTTTTGGTTGCTCTCCAAGCTGTTTAAGATTGTGGTGCGCAAAACGCTGGGTACACGCGCCCATCGCAAACAAAATTTAGTGCTGGTGCTCAATCGGATTGGTAGCACCTTTATCGTGTTTTTGGGGCTGATGATTGCGTTGGTGATTGCCATCCCTGGCTTTACGCCTGGCCAGCTGATCAGCGCCTTGGGGATTGGCTCGGTGGCGATTGGTTTCGCCTTCAAAGATGTGTTTCAAAACTTACTGTCGGGGATTTTGATTTTGCTGTCTGAACCCTTTCGGATTGGCGATCAAATCGTCAGTGGCAATTTTGAAGGGACGGTCGAGAATATCCAGATTCGAGCCACTTACATCCGCACCTATGATGGTCGGCGCATTGTGATCCCCAACGCACAACTGTTTACCAATGTGGTGACCGTCAATACCGCTTATACCCGTCGCCGGATTTCGATTGATATCAAATTGGGCTATGCCGAAGATATTGATTACGCCAAATGTATTATTGCAGACACCCTCAACAACATGCCATCGGTTGCCAAAGAACCCGCCCCTCCCACCGTGGTGGTCAAAGATCTGCAAGATACCGCAGTGGTGCTCAACTTGCGCTGGTGGATTGATGCGAGCACACAGGTCAATGTGACCAGTTCGACCGATGAGGTGCTGACAGGAGTCAAAAACGCTCTCAAAGCCGAAGGGATTTTGTTGCCAGTGCCCACCGCTCCTGCGGGATTATTGCCAGATCCTCTCCCCACACCACATCTGGATAAACCGCGCACCAAACCGGTCAATCGCGATGTGGGAGAGTCGAGTAGTCCTGAGCGTGATTAAATCTCATCTGATTTGATGGCCATTTTAGCCTGCTCAACTGGCTCATCGCGCTGCACAGCGGGGTGGAGACTGTCGATCACATCGTACAGCACCAAATCCAACTCACTAAGCAGCGCCTGCTCATGTTTGGCCACATAACCATAACCCAGCAGTTGCCGCCATGAGCGATAGAGATGACTGAGCCATCTGAGCGGAAACAATTGTCGATAGACACGCTGATAGGTAAGCCTTAACTGTTGATCTAATGCGCAAAACATCTGCTGACGTTGCTTAATATCATGTAAATGTGCGGCAAAAAGATTGACGATTTGATCTAAGGGTTGTTGTACGTCCAGCAACTCTTGGGTTTTGTGCTGCAACTGCTGCACCGAGACATACCGATCCCACCATGCGACCTGCCAGCGTGGAATCACAGGCAGTTGATGGATCACCAGACTGTCCCAAATGGTGGATGGTGGCGCAGTGTGCTGTGGTAGGGTCATCCCCCATACGCCAGTGGTGATTTGGATATGGATACGGGCTTTGGAATGTGCGGGTGTGGGCAAGACAAACGATTGATGCTGCTGCAATAATCGTTGTGCCCCTGCCACACTATGCGTCTGCGGTTGTGCCGCATACGCGATCCGACGGCTTGGCTGTTGTAGGCTGAGCAACTGCTGACTGTGTGCCACGAGTGCGAGGGTCTGCTGAACCTGTCGCCCCAGCTGTGCCAACTCATGACTCACCTTGCGTTCTAATTGCTGTGCCACTTGAAACTGGCTGTGATAGTGGATGTATGCGGTGTCGTATTGATCAAATGCCGATTGCATCCGAGCATGAGCACCCAGAGTGACAATATTCAGCAATTTATCTTTAAGCGACATCAAAACAGCCGTCCCAAAATATGAGGGACTGCTGTCTCGGTACGCAAAATACGCGCTCCTAAGCTGACCGGCAAGCAGCCATTTTTACGGAGTAAATCAATTTCAAAGGGAATAAACCCCCCTTCACAGCCAATCACTAATACACAAGGTTGATCAATCTGCACAGGCATGGGCGTATCGCTATAGGGATGTGCCACCAGACCTAAGCGATTGGCGCACAACAGCGGCAGTTCATCTTCGACAAACGGGCGGAAGCGCTTTTTGAGCGAAATCGTCGGCCAGACGGTATCGCCTGCTTGCTCCAGCCCCAAGAGCGTATAGTGATCGAGTTCTTGTAAAAATGGCGTTTGCCAATAGCTTTTTTCCACCCGATAACTGTGCAGCAAAATGATGTGCTCGACGCCTAGCGTCACCGCATCCATGATCAAACGGCGTAGCACTTTGGGGCGTGGCAAGGCCACAATCAGGGTGACGGGTAATTTGGGCGGGGGTGGCTCGGTCAGTTGTAAATCCGCCAGCACGATCTGCTGCTCTGTCAGATGCAGTACTTGGGCGCTGCCCTTGAAGCCGTCTTTGACACCCACTTTGATCCGATCACCAGTGGTCAGCTTGAGATGCTCAGCGATGTGCTTGAGGCGGCGTGGATCAGTGAGCGTCGCTTGTCCGTCGCTGATTTGATCGGGAGTGAGTAAAAGGAGATTCATGGTGCTAAATTTGACCTGCGATATCAAGTTGTTGAATGAGCGCCAACTGCCGCGCCAACGCACCTTGATTGGCCTCTAGCATTGCACGCCCACACTGCCCTACCTGTTGGGCAAGCGATGGATGCTCACACCACTCGGCAAAGGTGGCATATACCCCGCTCACTTCTGGCACTTGCACCAAACCACCGGCATCGATCAGGCTTTGTACAATTTGGGCAAAATTAAAGGTATGTGATCCCATCACCACCGGCACGCCTAGACGTGCAGGCTCTAGCGGATTATGTCCACCGGTCGCCGCGAGTGACCCACCCACAAAACTCATGTGTGCCAAGGCATACCACGTCCACAGCTCACCCATCGTATCGGCCAAATACACCGCCGTATCTGCGTCAATCGCTTGGCCTGCTGAACGCCGTGTCAACGTCCAACCCTTTTCTATAATCAGTTCTGCCACCCGATCAAAACGCTCGGGATGGCGCGGCACCACAATCAAACAGCTTTGGGGATAGCGCTGATGCAGGGCTTTAAAAATGTTGATGATTTGGTTTTCTTCGGGTTCATGGGTGCTCGCAGCCACCACGATGGTACGCCCAGCAAGCGCCCATGTCTGGCGCAGTTGCTCAGCCAGTTGTAAAGCCGCAACCGGCGGCTGCAAATCAAACTTCAGGCTACCGGTCACCACCACCCGATGGGCTGGCACACCCAGCGCGATAAACCGATCTGCGGTGGCTTGATCTTGTGCGGCAATTTGCGT
>CALFYA010000381.1 GCA_937952925.1 uncultured Moraxellaceae bacterium | reverse complement strand
CCCTTGTAGCCCTGACGACGCAGCAAGGTCGCAAACGAATAACCACGACCATCGGCAAATGCCGCAAATTCAATCGCGATCAAATCAAGCTGAGTCAGTGGCAGCGTCAAGGTTTCTGGCGAATCCGTTGCGGTGAGCAGCAGACCTTTTTTGCCAGTCACATCAGACAGACGATCCAACTGTGCCACGGTCAACAGCACATCACCGGCAGGCAGGCTGCCATCCTCGCCAATCTGCGCAAAGCTGTTGTCGATCAGGTCGCCGCCGAGGGTCAAAATGTTATTTGGCATAGACGCGCTCCTTAAATGGGGTCAAACCAATCCGGCGATAGGTATCCAAGAAACGCTCGTCGCCCTGACGGTTGTCGAGGTAGGTATTGAGGATTTCTTCCACCACATCGGCCATGTCATCCGCACCAAATGATGGGCCTAAGATGTCGCCCAAGCTCGCATCATGATCGGCATTGCCACCGAGCGACACTTGGTAGAATTCCGCGCCTTTTTTATCGACACCCAAAATGCCGATATGACCGACGTGGTGATGACCACAGGCGTTCATACAACCCGAAATGTTCAGGTCGATTTTGCCCAAATTGTACACGCTGTCGAGGTCGTCAAAACGGCGGCTAATCGCTTCAGCAATCGGGATCGATTTGGCGTTGGCGAGCGAGCAAAAATCGCCACCGGGGCAGCACACGATATCGGTGAGAAAACCAATATGCGCGCGTGCCATATTGTGCTGCTCTAGGGTTTGCCACAACTCAAACAAGGCCGATTGTGGGACGTCGGCCAGCACAATGTTTTGCTCGTGGGTGTTGCGCAGCTCACCAAAGCTATATTGGTCGGCCAGATCAGCAATCAGCTCCATCTCAGCATCGGTCAAATCACCCGGTGCAATGCCTGTACGCTTGAGCGAAATGGTGACGATGCGATAGCCAGATACTTTGTGCGCGTGGGTGTTGTGGCGATACCAGTTGGCAAACTTCGATTCGGCGGCAAATTGTGCCGACAGATCGAGGTCTGGTAGGTCTTGATACGCCGGTGGGGTAAATACCGCGTCCAGATCGGCCATCAATTGCGCATCGACTTGCATGCTGTCTTTGATTTGAGCAAATTCGGCTTCAACTTTTTGCGCAAACACCTCTGGGGTGAGCGCTTTGACCAAGATCTTGATCCGCGCTTTGTATTTATTGTCACGACGGCCATGCAGGTTGTACACGCGCAAGGTCGCTTCAAGGTAGGCGATCAAGTCTGCTTTGGGCAAAAATTCTTTGATCACGCTGCCGATGATCGGGGTACGCCCCAAGCCACCACCGACCATGATTTTATAGCCAATCTCGCCCGCATCGTTTTTGACGATATACACGCCAATGTCGTGGAACGCTGTTGCTGCGCGGTCGGTTTCAGCCAGCGCCGACACTGCAATCTTGAATTTACGCGGCAAGAAGGCAAATTCGGGGTGGAAGGTTGACCACTGACGAATCAGTTCACAGGTGGGGCGTGGGTCGAGGATTTCGCCCGCCACCACACCAGCAAATTGGTCGGTGGTGGTGTTGCGGATACAGTTGCCACTGGTTTGAATGGCGTGCATTTGCACTTTGGCAAGCTCAGCCAAAATATCGGGCACTTCGGTGAGTGCAGGCCAGTTCAATTGGAAATTTTGACGGGTCGACACGTGGGCATAACCACGGTCGTAGGTGCGGCTGATTTTGGCAATGGTACGCAGTTGGGTGCTGTTGTACAGACCGTAAGGCACGGCAATCCGCAGCATCGGCGCATAGCGCTGTACGTACAGGCCATTTTGCAAACGCAAAGGACGGAATTCGTCTTCGGTGAGTTGACCATCGAGATAGCGTTGGGTCTGATCACGAAATTGTGCGACCCGTTCGTCGATCATGGCCTGATCAAAAGCGGTATATGAATACATGGCGAACGGCTGGATTCATTGAAAAGTGTGCCACTTTAACAAGATCACACTCATCAGCAAAACGTTTTTTGTGCATAACTTTTAGAAGTTTTGATGATAAACATAGCGGCTAGATGATCATGATTGCCATACCATTTGCGGTGTTACTCGCGGCATGATCACACCACCCCTCCCCTGATGAGCGTCAATGATTGGTTTATATCAAGGCATCTTGTCTACCCTGATCCGCTTTTGCATGGACAAACACTGGCCGGTGGAGGCCACGTTTCGCTATGCAGGCTACGATTTGACTGAGCTGCGCATTGGTCAAGTACCGCTATCGCCTGATCAGTTTTTTGGCTTACTCGACTGTATGGCAGAGCAACACCACTGCCCGACCGTGGTACTAGAGCTAGGCCGCTGGATGCACAGTGAGCAACTTGGCGTGTTTGGTGGTTTGATCGCCACCAGTACCCATTTGACTCAAGCCGTCCAGCGCTTTTCGCAGTTTAAGCCACTGCTCAATGTGGCCTTGGATTTGCGCCTTGAGTGTGATGCGCAAGGTGTGTGGCTACGCTATCAAAGCAATGATCAACGCCCGATCGGACAGCATCGCTATTATCCAGAGCTGCTGTTTAGCACCTTGCTTGCGCAAGGCCAGCAGTTTTTGGGGCAGCCGATTGTGCCGCTGGCGGTACAGTTTCGCCATGCTGCGCCTGATTATGCCGCGCGTTATACCGATTTTTTTGCCTGTCCGATCACCTTTGCGGCTGATCACGATGCCCTGCTATTGCCTGCACAGGTGATGGATCAGCCCTTTGTAACGGCGAGCCAGCGTTTTCATCATCATTTGTTGGCTACTGCACAGACGCTTTGTCCTGACCAAACCGTTGCTGTGCGCGATGAAGTGGCGCAATATTTGATGATCCATCTGCATGATGCCAGCGCCTGTCAGTTGCAAGCGATTGCCCAATATATGGGGCGCAGTCGGCGTACCCTCCAGCGTCAACTGCAACATGAGCACACCTCGGTACAGCAACTGCTCGACGAGATCCGCAAACAGCAAGCACTCAAGTTGGTCGGTCAGACCTTGCTCCCGTTTGAGCAGATTAGCCAGATGCTCGGTTTTGCTTATCCGAGTAGTTTTAATGCGTGTTTTTTAACATGGACAGGCCACACACCGACGCGCTACCGTGCCGCGCAGCGTGCTTAGGCGTCGATTTCGGTACTAAACCATAGTGTGCCTTTGGGACGAAAAAAGCGTTTACCTGCCAAGCTGATGTAGTCGCCCGTCTTACGCACTTCTATGGGGAGATGAGATTGTCCAAATTGTTGCTCGGTGATCTGCGCAATACAACGTGCAAAATCACGCTGCTCAAAGCTGCCGTATTCTGTGAGATACGGATAATACTCTGGCAACAACACATTGATTCCCACACCTTCTTTGTGTAGTAAAAACAAAATCAGACCTTCAAGGGCTTGATCTTGTGCCGAGGTCAATGGCTTGGGGGTTTGTGCGGTCTTGAGTTGGATCAAGCGATAAATCTGTGTGCCCAACCACCACAAAAAACCCAGAAATAACAACAGCAAGATAAAACGAATCATCAGTCAACTACTCAGTCGATATCGGGGTATTTGTGATCCTCATCCTAACCGTGTTACTCACAAAGCAGAACCCCCAGCGATTGGCGCGTTTGCATTAGTCAATGGCACGTCTTCGGCTGCACATGCGCGCAGCGCTTTTTTAAGATCAAAACATCCCCAGCCATTTACGGTGTTGATGATGATTGATTTTGCTTATCGTCGCAGTGTTGATCCGACCTACAATGCTAGGCTGCGCCCGATTCGCCTGATTCGGCATTTTTGCTTGCAGGGCGATGGACAGATCCATCCTGCGTTGCTGCAAGACATTGATCAAGGTTATGGCATTGGTGATCCGTTGTGTGATGCATGGGTTGCCGTCGCACAGCATTTGCCTGCACAGGGGATGCGACTGTTTGGGCAGGCGCTTGAGCATGGGATTGATCAGGTCAACGATGCACCAGCAGAGCTACGCACATTGTTTGCACAAGTCGAGCAGATTCCCGATTGGGTCGATCACGATCTGCTGTATGTGGGTTCTAAGACCTTATCTCGTTATACCCTGCTGCAAAGTTTGATGCTGCAAAGTGTGTCGTTGATGGCAGGCTATGCCGTACCTGCCCTTGCACAGCCGCTCATCGAAACCGGTGCGCTCACCTACAGCGTCGTACCACGGATGGCACGCACCTTGATGTTTGCCGCCTCGGTCACTTCACGCTATGGCCTTGAGCGCGGTCAGGCAGGGTTTAAACAAGCGGTGCATGTACGCATGGTGCATGCCTTGGTGCGGCATCAGTTGCACCACAAGCCCTCGTGGGATCATGCCACCTATGGCGTGCCGATCAATCAAAGCGATCTGGTGATGACCAATCTTCAGTTTTCGTTGGTGGTGCTGTATGGACTACGCGCTTTTGGTTGTAAGCTCACTGCACAAGAGCGCTACGCGGTGCTGCATGTGTGGCGTTATATTGGCTATTTGATGGGACTCGATGCCGCACGGATGCCGATTACTGAGCAAGACTGCAATCGCTGGTTGTATGCCTATCTCTCCACGCAGCGGATGAATAGTGCGATGGCTCGTCCACTTGCCCAAGCATTGCACGAATTGCCGATCATGCTGGCTGGCTCAGCGCCTGCCGCGCAGCATTCGGCGCGCCTAGAGCAACAGGTTCGCGCTGCGATTACCCGTTTATTTGCTGGACATACCCTGTGTGATGGGCTTGGCCTGCCGCGTGCAACGTTGCTCACGCCGGTGCTGATGGGCACTGCGGGCAGTCAATTTGTACTCGATCGCTTGCGTGATGTGCCGCCGTTTGATCGACTGATCCAGCAGGCGACTCTGCGCTATCGCAACCTAATCAAACAGCAATACGTCAAGGCTGCGCCTGCGCTTAGTGCATCGTTTAATCAGTTGGAGCGCAGTATCCAGACCGACCATCCCCCGTCAAACGCCGCATAAATGGGATGTGGCTGATCGTGCTGTGTGTCGATACAGCACGATTTTTGCTAACATCAGCCGCAATGACAAATCGATTCTGACAACCATGACATTGCTTGCTCGCCCTGTCCGCCAACAAGACTTACAGCAGATCACCCAATTTATTCAACATGCTGATGAATTGTTTTTTGCATATCCCAAAGCTACTTACCCCCTCACCACCGCACAATTAAGCGAGGCGATCCAGCAGCGTTATCACGCTACGGTGATTGAGTGCGATGGGGTATTGTGTGGCTTTGCCAATTTTTATCGGGTTGAGCCGCAGGGCGTCTGTGCGGTCGGCAATGTGATGGTCGCACCACAGTATCGTGGACGTGGCGTGGGACGATTTTTGATTGCCACCATGATCGAACTGGCCCAAACCCACTATGCAGCGCGTGAGCTGCTGGCCTCGTGTTTTAATCACAATACCGTCGGATTGTTGGTGTATCCCAAACTTGGCTTTGTGCC
>CALFYA010000380.1 GCA_937952925.1 uncultured Moraxellaceae bacterium | reverse complement strand
TATGAAAATGGCATTGGAATTATTGCCTATGGGCAAGGGAGTGGACAAACGCTTAAGAAAGATCGCTATGGTGATAAAGACGAATGTCATTACCAAAAGCTCAGTGATTTTGTCATTTTAGAACAACCCATTAGTGCATCTCAAACCAAAAAAATCCTAGGCAGAAACGTCGTGTTTTTGCGCACGATGTCTAGCATGCCAGACGGTCAAAAACTTTTAGACTTTATAAGTGTTCAATAGGATTACAGACCAAAAAACAAAAAGGACGCCTGTCGCGTCCTTTTGATTTAAAAACACTATTGATCAATCACATCTGTACCTTTCGGCGGTACAAACGCAAACAGATCATTGCTCAAGTTTAGATTCAGCTTGGCATTGCTAAACGTCACCGTGGTTTGCTGACCAAGTGAATCTTTGAGGATCATTTGGCTTGGCACATCCCCATTAAAGCGAATAGCAAGGCTTTCAAACACCCCTTCTTTGTCACGCGGATACAGCACAAAATATGGCTGCGCCTTATTGGGCTGGGTCACCTGAAAGGACTTTTTGATCGCATCGGTCTGACCCGACAACAACAGCGCGGGCGTATTGCTGATCTGCTCATTGAGCTGCTGGCGGGTGGCTTGCTCAAGATCGGGATCATAAATCCACACGGTTTTGCCATTGGTCACAATCAACTGCTTCATCGGGCTGGTGGTTTCCCAGCGGAAATTGCCCGCTCGCTTGACTTGCATCACACCCGAAAAGCTTTGATTGAGATGGCTTGAGCGTAGGCTCTGTGCATTCTTGGGCGCAGCTTTGCTGCTGGTGGTCTGGGTGGTTTGGCTAAAGTCGGCTTGCAGGCTATTGAGCTTGGCAAGCGCACGATTGAGCGCGGTGGTGGCCTCTGCTTCTGTCGCCGCTGGAGTCTTGCTGACAACGACGCTTGGCGCTTGCGTGCTGGCCGCGTGAACTGCACCCACCAAGGGCAAGCCAACCAGCATGGCACCCAAAATCATGGCACGACGTTGTTTGATGGCAGACATCGACAAAAAACCTCTTCAAAATGATGTGTCTTGACTATGGCACAGCTTGTGTCAGCGTGTAGCACGATTGTGTGGCAGATCCGCAAAATCACCCGCAAATTGTCATGACAATCGGGATGATCACGCATGCTTTTGTAACTATTTGATGCAAAAACCAAAGATCATGGATAACTGCCAACAAAAAGCCCGCAAGATGCGGGCTTTAGATCACCAATGCTGATTATGCAGCATCAACGATCACATAGCGACGACCGAACGCGCCTTTGACTTGGAAGCGAACCACGCCGTCTGCAGTTGCAAACAGGGTGTGGTCACGACCCATACCAACGTTGGGGCCTGCATGGAATTCAGTGCCACGTTGGCGAACGATGATGCTGCCAGCCTGAATTTTTTGGCCGCCAAACACTTTTACACCGAGCATTTTTGGGTTCGAATCACGACCGTTACGTGTCGAGCCACCAGCCTTTTTGTGTGCCATGAGTATTACTCCTCGTGTGGATCAGCCAGATTACAGGTTGATACCAGTGATCTTGATTTCGGTAAACCACTGACGGTGGCCTTGCTCTTTGTGGTAGTGCTTACGACGACGATGCTTGACGATACGGATCTTCTCGCCACGACCGTGACCCAACACTTCAGCGGTCACAGTAGCACCAGCAACGCTAGGCGCGCCGATTTGGATATTGTCGCCATCCACCACCAGCATGACTTCAGCAAAAGTCAGGGCTTCACCGGTTTGGGCTTTCAACAGTTCGACTTTCAGGCGCTCGCCAACAGTCACGCGGTGCTGTTTGCCGCCGCTTTGAATCACTGCGTACATGAATTACTCCATCATGCCCGTGTCGTCGTGCCGGTAAAGGGAATACCGATCTTAAAACGGTCGCCACTGGGGGAATTCGCAAGGTGAAGGATTGTAGGGAAAATGACCATCTGTGGCAAGTTTTTTGCTCTGTAATCGACAGACCATCTCGGGTGACTCGTCCCCCTTGATGCCTTTTTGCTGGAAGTTGTCATACAGCGCGGCTAGCATAGCAAGCTTGGGGTTTGGCGTCGTGCCAGTTGACCACAGGCAATGGAATTTAAAGGCATGGTTGATTTTAAAAAAGACATCTTAGCACCGGTTGCAACTGACTTTGCGGCAATGGATGAATTCATCCGGACAGGCATCAACTCCAAAGTTCCGCTGGTGATGGCGGTCAGTCAACATGTGGTGGAAGCAGGCGGCAAACGGATGCGCCCCTTGATGTGCTTGCTCGCTGCGCGAGCTTGTGCACCACAGGCCACGACCAGTATGCCCGCCACCATGCGCCTTGCGGCGATTATTGAAATGCTGCATACCGCCACGCTGGTGCATGATGATGTGGTGGATGAGTCAGGGCTACGCCGTGGTCGCCCCACTGCCAATGCCACATGGGATAACGCCACTGCGGTACTGGTGGGGGATTTTTTGATTGCCCGTGCCTTTGACTTGCTGGTACAGATCGAAAATTTTGAGCTATTGCGCGACTTTTCATCGGGAACCTGTGAAATCGCTGAAGGCGAAGTGTTGCAACTGCAACATCAGCACAATCCTGATTCGAGCGAGGCGGATTATTTACAAATTATTTATGGCAAAACCTCGCGCCTGTTTATGCTCGCCACCGAAGGCGCAGCGATTTTGACCGAACAAGCACCATACCGCCAAGCGCTGCGTGATTATGCGGCTCACTTTGGCAACGCCTTTCAAATCATTGATGATATTTTGGATTACAGTTCAGACGCCGACACCTTGGGCAAAAATATTGGTGATGATTTGATGGAAGGCAAACCCACCCTACCGCTGATTGCCGCCCTACAACAAACCACTGGCGCTGATCACGAATTGATTCGTAAAAGCATACAAACCGGCGGCACAACCCATCTAGAGCAGATTATTGGTTTGGTGCACAGTAGTGGCGCACTTGATTATTGCCGCCGCCGCGCCGCACAAGAAACCACTTTGGCGATTGCCGCTTTAGACGTGCTGCCCGTATCAATCTACCGTGATGCACTGGTGAATTTGGCGCGACTCGCTGAGCATCGTTTACATTAACCGTTTCAATCATAGGTGATTATGCTGACCTTTCATGACCTCATTGACGATATGGCCAGCAGCCTTGCCAGCCCACGACCGGATGTATTGGTGTTGTTGGTGGATCGGCTGCGTCCGGCGTCGAGTCATGATGTGGACGACATTCATCACCGCATGCAACGGCTGATTGAAACCCTAACGGCTAATCCTGATCGTGCACGCATTTTGCGCGATTATGTGCTGGCATTGCTGGCGACTTATCATCAAGTTAGCTTGTATGCCGATAGCGGCATTTTGGGTAATCAAGGCTTTGGCGCAGCACTGCGTCAGCGTTTGGGCTGGCATCTTCTCCCACCACTACGCCAACCCACCTATTTGCATGATTTGTTTGCGCTGTGTTTTCATAAAAAAAGCGATTGGCGCTGGATGAGCCATATTCAAGCCGCCGATTGGGATCGCTTGTTTGGGTTGTTGGCACAGGCACAAGGCCGTACTGATCTGCTGAGCGAAGCGCAAAGCCGCATCCTCAGCGCCTTGATGATTATTTCTTATCGAATTACCGCGATTGGTCTAGAGCCTGAATTTATCCAAGCCTACCCTGCGATCAATGAATTTCGCTCGCCATTTTTGGCACAAAACCGCGAGATGATTGATTATGTGGAAGGCTTTAAGGAGCGGATGCAAGCCGCCAAAGATACCGGCGATGTGCAGCCCTTATATGCCGCACTGGCCGATGAAAAACAAACCCTCGTGATGCTCGATCAGTGCCGCGAGATCCTCAATAAAGTCAAAAAAGGCACCGCGAAACACGGGGTGAGTCTGAGCCTGACCAATCATTTGATCCGGCTTGAGCAATGCCTCAATCGTTTGGATTTGTTGTTTGGTTTGCTGCATGAACAGCCACAACAATCACGCGAGGCACTTGCCAAACTGCTCGCCACCCTCACTCGGGCGCAACTCGATGATCGCAGTATCCGTGCGTTGGTGTCGATTAATTCGGAGTTGGTGGCGCGGCGGGTGACCGAAAATGCCAGCCGTACCGGTGAGCATTATGTCAGTACCGATGCCAAAGGCTTTTGGCGCATGTATCGCTCGGCCGCTGGTGCTGGGGTGATTATTGCCAGTATGGCCACCCTCAAGGTGTTGTCGGGGCGCTTGGTGGTTGCACCGTTTACCCGTGCCTTGTTGTTTAGCATAAATTATAGCTTTGGCTTTATGCTGATCCATATGCTGCATTTTACCGTGGCGACCAAACAACCCGCCATGACTGCAGCGGCACTTGCCGCAACCGTGCAAAACAGTACGGGCAGCAAACAAGCCCAACTCAATGAGATGGCACAACTCACCGTCAATATTATGCGCACGCAGTTTATTGCGATTGTGGGCAATATCTCAATTGCGATGCCGACGGGTTTGTTGATTGCATGGCTGTGGCACTCCCAACTCGATCAAAACTTGCTGTCGAGCTATAAGGCCGCGCAACTGTTACATGATATTCATCCGTTTGCTTCACCTGCCTTGTTTCATGCCGCGATTGCTGGGGTTTGGTTGTTTTGTGCCGGTCTGATCGCCGGTTATTACGAAAATTTGGCGGTCTATCATCAAATTGGCCCACGGATGCGCCAGCACACCGGACTACAACGCTGGCTGGGCGAAGATCGGCTGGCGCGAGTCTCTCAATATATCGAACACAATTTGGGCGCGCTGGCAGGTAATTTTTGGTTTGGGGTGATGCTCGGCAGCACAGGCGTGCTGGGCTATATGTTGGGTCTGCCGATTGATATCCGCCATATTGCGTTTGCGTCGGCCAACTTTGCACAGGCCAGTTATTACTTACAAGATTCGATGACGCTCAGCCTTGCCCTGATTTCATTTTTGGGTGTGGTGATGATTGGGATGACCAACTTATTGGTCAGCTTTGGTCTGACGTTGTTTGTGGCACTGCGTGCGCGCCGTGTCAAATATGCCGAATGGGGCGCGTTGTTTCGCTTGATTTTGACGCATTTGGTCACCCGTCCATCCGATTTTTTTTGGCCGCCTAAAACGCCGATCAAGGTCGAGCAACCGACTCGACACCATAAAACCAGAGCTTAATTTGAATGGATGAGTTTCTGACCATCGGTGGTCTACTCAGTTTGGGCATCGGTGCGCTTGCGCTGAGTTTAGCCCTCCTACTCACCATCGCTGTTGCGGTGCTTCAGGTGCTCAGTCCTGCTGACTCACATCGTCCTGTTCTCTTACAGCTGTGGAAATGGTGTTGGCTGATCGGGGCGCTGCTATTACTGGTGGGCAGCGGTTTATGTGGGCTGGAGCTGCACGTTTACCCCTTTTATTTGACTTAAAAATATTGCGGAACTTTTTCCCACAATCATTGACAGACCTGATGGATCAGATTAAGCTCTTCTTAGTGGGAAAATTTCCCACCAAATTTTGCCGATGGGTTGGTTTGTGTTCAGCAATACACCACAGTACACCCACTTCAGCCGATAACGTTGACTAAGCAGCGTTATCGGTTTTTTTTTGATGTTTTTGGTCAAATTTAATGAAGAAAATTTAATATTTTTATTAAAATAATCAGATATTTAATTTTTTATCCAACTTCATCACATTTTTGTGGAAATTTTTCCCACGCGTATTGACACGTCATTGGGCACAGGACTATGATCAACTTATTGCGTGGGAAATATTCCCACTTTTTAAGAATTGACCCATGGATGGCCAATTCGCAACAGGGCAATCAGGGGATTGATCATGTGGAAAGCAAGCCGTGTGATGTTTGGACTGATGATGGCAACACTCAGTCATGCCGAAGGCATCGTGGGAGATCAAATCATCTCCAACAACATGATGGATGCGTACACCATCGTGCCTGGCCCCAACTACAAAGTGCCTGATGCATGGAAATGCACCAATTACCCTGCCAAAAACCGTCGTTGTATTTATACCGGTACTCGGCTTGGCATCTCTTCAAGTAAACCCGGCAATACCCCAACCTCCCTGATGGCAAGTCCCGTCAATCCCACATGGTGGCAAACTGTCAATGTGCCTGCCACAGGCACCTATCAAGTGCGCTTGGTTGCCAACACGTATATGCCCAACTACTCCTCTTCAGAGGTGAGCGGCCAAGCATTGATTGTCAAAGTCGGCACCAATGTGGTGTTATCACAACCCTTTACAGGCATGCCCACTGCCCCAATCGGCACCCATGCCACACCGGTGACCGCAACCGCGAATGTCCAGCTCACTGCGGGGTCTAGCTTGGTCAGTATCGGTTTACTCAAACCTGCCAACATCAGTTACTACGGTGGTTACACCTTTTATATCGATGAGCTGAGCATGACCTATATTGCGCCTTAAGATGGTCGGTTTTGGCCGATCACGTCCCTAAGCAGCGTGGTCGGTCTTTTTTATATCTGATGTTTTTTTAAGCTTCTATTAGGGTCTGCTGACATTTCATGCGTGAGCCGCGTTGCTTGGCAAAATTGCGCTAGCCAAGGCGGAACATGCAGCCAAGGGTTATTCCCTTGGCAAATGTGACAACGATGGC
>CALFYA010000379.1 GCA_937952925.1 uncultured Moraxellaceae bacterium | reverse complement strand
CTCAGGCTCAGGCTCAGGCTCAGGCTCAGGCTCAGGCTCAGGCTCAGGCTCAGGCAAAGCCTGTGGCGCGCTGGGCAGACTGTCAATCAAGCGTGGGATTTCGACTGTTTTTTTTTCTTCAGGAAGTTGATCTATCGGCAGTGGATTAAACGCCAACAACCGTAACACACACATCTCAAAGCCTTGCTGCATATTGACGGCAAGTGGCAAATCTCGACGACCTTGGATGGCAATTTGGTAATACAACTGGATATCTTGCGCATCAATCTGCGCAGCAAGCTGTTGGAGTTGGGCTTGCTCTTCGGGTGTCCCTGCTATCGGTGCTTGTGGCAACAATTGCACCACCGCGATCTGGTGCAGCAAGGTAATCAATTGATCCAGCACCGCTTTGACATCGACGGCTTGTTGCGACAAATCGAGCAAAAGCTGACTGACCGCCACCCGATCTTGCCCATGAATCGCTGCAAGCAGGCGATTGACTTGGCGTTTGTCGAGCAAACCGAGCATCTCTTGGACATCTGTACCTGCAATTTGGCCTTGTCCATAGGCAATCGCTTGATCGGTCAGTGACAGCGCATCACGCAGAGAGCCTTGCGCGGCTTCAGCGAGTTGCCACAATGCGCCATCATCGGCGCTGATCTGCTCTTGCGCGAGGACATGCGCCAGATGGTCGTGGATATCCTGCCGAGGCAACGGGCGTAAGGTAAACTGTAGACAACGCGACAAAATCGTGACAGGCAGCTTTTGTGGATCGGTGGTCGCCAGCAAAAACTTGACGTGCTCTGGCGGCTCTTCGAGCGTCTTGAGCAGTGCATTAAAACTATGCGTGGAGAGCATATGCACTTCATCAATCAAATAGACTTTGTAGCGGCCTTGGGTGGGTGCATACGGCACGTTGTCGAGTAACTCGCGGGTGTCTTCGACTTTGGTGCGCGACGCCGCATCAATCTCAATCAGATCAATAAACCGACCTTCATCAATCGCGCGGCAGGTGCCACATACGCCACACGGATGCGCACTCGTGCCCGTTTCACAGTTCAAGCACTTCGACAAAATCCGTGCAATGGTGGTTTTGCCGACCCCTCGCGTCCCCGTAAACAAATACGCATGGTGCAGCCGACCGCGTTCGAGCGCACTACCAAGCGCCCGTGACACATGCGTTTGTCCCACGAGTTGATCAAAGGATTTGGGGCGATATTTGCGAGCCAGAACTTGAGACATGCGCGCTCCTTGTCAAGTGCGCATAGCATAACGCGATTGGACACCCGATGCTGACTCAGATTGCGCTTTTTGTAGGATGCATGGCGCACTCCTACTGCTTTGCCTATCTGGTAGGCACGGTTTTATAAAGAGCAATCACACACATCACAACTCAGATCACAGGTATTCCCCACACAGTCCTCAGCGCCATCCTGACGCTTTTTCTTCTTTTTACACCGTCGATTGATCCGATCCAATAACGCTTGATCTTGCTGAGATCCAGACGCCATCCCCTGTATGGCCAGATATGCTGCTCTACATTCCTGCAACTGCGCTTGGATTTTCGGCCAGCCCGCAATCAGGCCATCTTGCTTGAGGATTTTTTTGGCTTCGGCTGAACAGGTACTCTGCCCTGTCCAGACGCCATAAGCACATTGAAAGCCTTTGTAAGGCGACACAAACTTTTGGTAAAACGCCAACAGCCAGAGCATCAACTGATCTAAAAAATAATGATTCATGCTTCACCTATTTCATACAGCTACACACCATCACATCGCACACACATTCTAGTCCCAAAAAAGTTGCAAGATTCTCACAAGCATTTTTTTCAGATTCTAGATGCGCTTCTCGCGCTTTGAGCAAAGCTGCTGCATAAGTGGTATTGGCAGTTGCCAACACCGGCACACCTTGAATCAACTGATACGCGACTTTGCAATGCTGCAACTGCGCTTGGATTTTCGGCCAGCCCGCGATCAGGCCATCTTGCTTGAGGATTTTTTTGGCTTCGGCTGAACAGGTACTCTGCCCTGTCCAGACGCCATAGGCGCATTTAAAGCCTTTGTAGGGCGACACAAACTTTTGGTAAAACGCCAACAGCCAGAGCATGAGTTGATCTAAAAAATGATGATTCATGGGTCATCCACAGATGCCTATACAATCATCTGACCTTAGAACCAGCCGGCTTTGCCTGTCAATGCTTTATCTGCAAGTTGTAGGGTACGCTGCGTCAGCCACCACAAACGGTAATCACCAGTAATGCTGCCGACGTTAAAGCTATGGATATAGGCAAAGCTGAGCTGGCGATTGGGATCACACCACGCGCCTGAGCCATTGTAGCCAATATGCCCAAACCCTTGGCTGGCGTTTTTACCCATAGTCAGCACACGGTGATAACCCAAACGCCAATGCATCGCAATCGGCATGACCCGATCACGCTTTTGGTTTTGGATACCCGACAGCGCCATCACGGTTTTTTCAGATAAATATTGCTCGCCATCAATCACCCCATGATTGGCCAGCATCGCATACATGCGCGCCAACGCACGCGCACTAAACACCCCAGCTGCCGCTGGAATACAGGCTTGCAATTGTCGATCACCAAAGAAATTGAAGCGACCAATCCCACGCGGTTTGAGGGCATCATCAGCGTCATAGGGATTTTGACCAGTCGCTTGCAAAATCCGCTCAGGAAACGTGAGTGGACGCAAGCCTTGTGGCGGACTGACTTTGGGATCAGTCACCGGTCGCACGGTCGGTGGCGCAGGTCGGGCAAATGGGCGTGCGACTCGACTCAACTGATCTTCAGGCACACCAAAATAGGCTTCGTCTTCTAGACCCAGCGGTTGCACCAACTCCCGATAAAACGTGGTGTTAAATGACTCTTGCATGACTTTTTCGATCAAACCACCGAGCAGCCAGCCATAACTCAAGGCTTGATACGCCACATCGGTGCCTGCGGCAAAACGCGGGCTGGCCTGTTCATAGGCCGCAATCATCGCATCCCAATCGAGCATCACCGCCGCCGACTGGATCACCTGCCGCACATCATACAAACCCGATTCATGGGCAAGGATATGGCGCAGGGTGATGTGTTGTTTGTTTTTTTGGGCAAATGCAGGCCAGTAATAGGCAATCGGTTTGTCATATTCGAGCAAGCCTTGATCGACTAATCGATGGACTAAGGTCGAGAGCACGCCTTTACCGGTCGAGTAAGACAGCGCCAAAGTATCATCTTGCCAGTGCTCGCCTTTTTGTTTCCAACCCGTCCACAGATCCACCACCGGATCACCGCGAAAATACACCGCCAATGCAGCGCCACCAGTTTGGGGATTGGGCTGAATCCGTTGTAATTCAGTTTTGAGTGCGGCAAATTCATCGTTGGCATAGCCGCCAACCGCAGGGCTTGGACGCCAAGGCAATTGCATAAGATCATCCGGTTATCTTGGTGCGTAGCCAATCACCCTACCCAAGCCACCAAGGGCTGTCTAGTGGCAATTTTCCATAAATATTCGGCAATTTGGACAAAAAAACAGCCCGCCGAGGCGAGCTGTTGGATGTGACCCAGCCTTAGCGTTTGGTCAACGAACCCGCCAGATGTGGCTTACCGCTCTTGGCATCGTTGAGTTCAAACACGGTGCTTTGATCAGGATGCGCAGTGAATTCGACTTGTGCAGGCAAAAACACCGGCAATTTGAACTGCACTTCAACATCGTAGGCATCCGGCAAATCGCCGAGTGCCGCCAAACAACGTGCTTTTGTCCACATCCCGTGCGCAATTGCTTTGGGGAAGCCAAACACTTTGGCAGTCAACGCATGCACATGAATCAGGTTAAAATCACCCGAAATCAGGCCATAACGACGACCGATATTGTCTGGCACTGCCCAAATCCCGTGGATGTCACCGGTTTGACGCGCCAACTTGCTGGGCTTGCTCGCAGGTTTTGCCGCAGCAGCGTTAGCAGTTTTTTGGCGGAACAAATAGGTGGTTGTGCCGCTCCACACCACACTGTTGTCCACAGTGGCGGTGGTGATGAAATCAAACTCCAAGCCTTTATCGTGGGGTTTGAGTTCGCCAAACTTACAGCTTAAGCGCAGGGCTTCGCTGGTGTTGATTGGGCGTTTTTGGCTGATGCTGTTGCGAATGTGCACCAAACCCAACACAGGGAATGGAAAACTTGGCTCAGTCATCATGCCCATTTGCAAGGCTTGTGACAGCACCGCCAAATAGGTCGGCGGCAAAATGCCTTGCTGTTTAAAGCCGCAAATTTCGTTGTAGGCTTGCAGGTGTGCTTGATCAATCACCAAACGATCGACCACCGACTCTGCTTGTGGCAGCAGTTTGGTCTTGGTCTTTGGCTTGCCTTTGACTAGCCCCACAATCACCTTGCCATAGGCCGCATAAGGCTTGGGCAGTTGATCAAAATGACGTGTTGTCATCGCAGTATCCTCAAGGTCTGGCTTGCACCAGACCCGCTATAGACCTTGGGAATTAAGCGCCGATCAAGCTTTGACCACAGACACGGATCACGTTACCGTTCAAGCCGCCCGATGCAGGGTTGGCAAACAAGCAAATGGCTTCTGCCACATCGACCGGTTGACCGCCTTGTTGCATCGAGTTCATGCGACGACCGGCTTCGCGGATCGCCAATGGAATCGCTGCGGTCATTTGAGTCTCAATGAAACCGGGTGCAACGGCGTTGATGGTGATGCCATTGGTCAGGGTTGGCGCAACCGATTGCACCATACCAATCACACCCGCTTTGGAGGCGGCATAGTTGGTTTGACCGAGGTTACCGGCGATGCCACTGATCGACGAGACACAGACGATACGGGCATTGGCATTCAACACATTGTTGGCGAGCAGGTAATCGTTGATGCGCTCTTCAGAGGACAGGTTGATGTTCATCACCAAGTTCCACTGCGCGTCTTTCATGTTTGCCAAAGTCTTGTCACGGGTGACACCGGCATTGTGCACGATGGCATCCAAGCCTTTTTTGGCAAATGCCGCGATTTTCTCGCCAGCATCAGGAGCCGTGATGTCGAGAGCCAACACGCTACCGCCGATTTCACCGGCTACACGTTGCAGATCAGCTTCTTGGGCAGGAATATCCAAGCAAATGACGTGTGCGCCATCGCGTGCCATGGTGCGTGCAATCGCTTCACCAATGCCACGGCTTGCGCCAGTGACCAACGCGGTTTTGCCAGCCAGTGGCTTGGTCCAGTCGATTTTGACCGCTTCGCCAGCACCCACCCGCACCACCTGTGCAGACACATAAGCAGACTTGGCCGACAAGAAGAAACGCAAGGTCGAGTTCAGGTTGGCTTCAGCACCTTCAGCGACGTAGATCAACTGAGCGGTCATGCCTTTTTTGAATTCTTTGGCCACAGCGCGGACAAAGCCTTCGAGGGCGCGTTGCGCGGTGGCGTGCTTGGTGGATTTGCAGCCTTCGGGTGGACGACCCACGATCACCACACGACCACAGTTGTCGAGCTGGCGGGCAATCGGTTGGAAAAAGTTGTACAACTCGATCAGTTGCTCAGAGTTTTCGATGCCCGATGCATCAAATACAAACGCTTTGAAGCGTGATTCTTTGTCGCTGCTGTTGAATGCACGCAGATTCAAACCCGCTTGTGCCGCGGTTTGTTGCAATTCACTGTTGTTGCCTGCATAGGTATCAGCATGGATGCTGACCAGCACATCGCTAATCGCACCAGACAAGCTGCTGTTGGGGGCTGCGCCGAGCAATACAGCGCCATTAACCAAGGGCTTACCAGCTTCATAACGATCCAGCTCTAAAGGCATGGGCAGGCCGAGGTTTTTAATAATCAGCTTACCAAATGGCGAATTTGCAAAAGCTTGATAACGGTCGCTCATCATGTAATCTCGCAGCAGAAAAAGACGTTTTGGGGGGATGATATCTGTCCATGACTCATCACATGCCGTATTGGACAGTACGGCGGTGTGAATCATGCCACATTTTGCCAAGGCTGCAAGATCGCAACTGTCCTGCAAAACGTGACAAATCTTGAGCTTGGTGATCTTCTGACCAGCTCAATTCGATTTCATCCCCATCCTTGAATGACGCCAATCCTAACAGAAGGCCAAACCTGATCGGCTTGGCTGACTTCTTGAACTGTCGGGCAGTCTAGCCAATACATCAAAAGCGCTTTGTGTTAAGGTGGCGACTTTCACCACGCCTGCCTCTGAAGAGTTTCATCATGAGCCAGTCTTCAAACGATCAACAAGTTGATCAAACCGCGCCCGTTGCTGATTCCAGCACCGAGAGCAAAAAGCCAACCCGTACCCGTCGTAAAACCACGACGACTGCGGCTACCGCCGATGCTCCTGCTGCTGCACCAGCCAAACCACGCACCCGCCGCACGAGCAGTAAAACGACTGCAACAACGGCAACAGAAAATACCTCATCACAACCCCAAGTACAGGACTCTGCCATGAGCAATCAGCCTACTGTCCGTCGCGTTGCCATCCTCGGTGGTAACCGCATTCCGTTTGCACGTTCGAACGGCCCATACTTTACTGCTTCCAACACCGATATGCTGAATGCTGCATTGAACGGTCTGGTTGATCGCTTCAACCTGCACGGCAAGCGTTTGGGTGAAGTGGTTGCTGGTGCGGTACTCAAGCACAGCCGTGACTTCAACATGACCCGTGAGTGTGTCCTGTCGACAGCTTTGGCACCAGAAACCCCCGCCTTTGACATTCAACAAGCGTGTGGTACTGGCTTGCAAGCAGCATTCTTGGTCGCCAACAAAATCGCTTTGGGTCAAATCGACGTCGGTGTAGCCGGTGGTGTGGATACCACTTCTGACGCGCCGATTGCGTTTGGTGACGGCCTGCGCCGCGTGTTGCTCGAACTCAACATCGCCAAAACCAACAAAGACCGTCTGAAGGCGCTGGCTAAAGTTGACTTCAAAAAACTGATGGACGCGCCAAAAAATGGCGAGCCACGTACTGGTTTGTCGATGGGTGATCACCAAGCGATCACTGCGCTCGAGTGGGGCATCACCCGCGAAGCACAAGACGAGCTGGCGGTACAAAGCCATCACAAACTCGCTGCTGCTTATGAGCGCGGTTTCTTTGATGACCTGATGACCCCATTCATGGGTCTCAACCGTGACCAAAACCTGCGCGCTGACAGCTCGCTGGAAAAACTGGCCAAGTTGAAGCCTGTATTTGGTAAAGGCGAAAACGCCACCATGACCGCCGCCAACTCCACCCCATTGACCGATGGTGCTTCTGTGGTACTGCTCGCGTCTGAAGAGTGGGCAGCCGCCAACGGTCACGAAGTGTTGGCTTATCTGACCTTCACCGAAACTGCTGCGGTTGACTTTATCGACAAGAAAGAAGGCTTGTTGATGGCACCTGCTTACGCAGTTCCACGTATGCTTGAGCGTGCTGGCCTGACCTTGCAAGATTTCGACTTCTATGAAATCCACGAAGCGTTTGCCTCACAAGTGTTGTCGACCCTCAAAGCGTGGGAAGATGCGACCTTCTGTAAAGAGCGTCTGGGTCTGGACAAGCCACTCGGCTCCATCGACCGTAGCAAGCTGAACGTCAACGGTTCTAGCCTTGCCGCAGGTCACCCATTTGCCGCCACCGGTGGTCGTATCCTCGCCACTGCTGCCAAAATCTTGAATGAAAATGGCAAAGGCCGCGCACTGATCTCGATCTGTGCGGCAGGCGGTCAAGGCGTGACTGCGATTGTTGAAAAAGCATAATCTGCTGATTCAATAAAAAAAGCCCTGTAAGAGATTACAGGGCTTTTTGCTGTGTTTCGTCATGGACGCATAAACGGCGCACGGCGCAGCTTCGACACCACCTCACCGATCTCCGAAATTTTATCAATCGAATCACGCATCTCAGCAATAATCTCGATGTTATCGGTCAACTCAGCAAGCTTATCAATCGACGGGCGCATCCCCGCAATGATCTGAATATGCTCGGCGAGCTGCGGCAGCAACTCAATGGTATGGCGCATATTCGAAATATCTTCGACATGATCGGTAATCCCCGCGAGCTTTTGGATGGCAGGATACATCCCCGCAATAGTGTCTAAATTTTCGGTCACCGATGAAATTTTATAGATCGAGCTATACATCTGCGCGATGGTTTTGATATCGGTGCTCATCTCACTGACGCTGCCGCCGATCTCAGCAACGGGTTTTGCCATCGTCCCAATCCGTTCGATGGAACTTTGCATGGCGGTAATATTTTTGATATCGCCGACCAAATCGGCAAACAAACTTAAGACTTCAAAAATAATCCGTACCACTGCCACCGCAGTCAGCAAGGCAACGGGATAAAACAATAAACTGACCAGCCCCCACCACCACGACTGGATAAAAGCCAGCACGACCGCATATAGCCCGATGATAGCTACGGTGATAATCAACAAAATATAGATGATGGATAAAAATTGTGGCGTCAAAATCCGCTGCGACATCGATGGGTGCAGCAGTGCTCTCATAAATTCATGGATCGCTTGCCATGACGTGGCTGGAGATGGCGCGCTAGGCGTCGCTGGACTTTCCGCACGATTCGTGGTCATAAACGGCTCTCTATTTTGGTGTATTGGTCGCCTGCGACTCAAAAATCTCTCGCATACGATGCAATACACTCTAACAAATGAACCCCATAAAACCGGCCTGTTGCGTCCGACAGCCACAACAACGCCACAAAAGCCCTTAAAACTGTAATTGTTCGGCGAGCTGGCGTAACTCTGCGTTACTCATGCTGATGCCTTTGCGATCAAGGCGCTGATTCGCCCAACGCGGAATCACATGCACATGAAAATGAAACACTTCTTGCCCACCAGCGGCGCGGTTGTTTTGCCACACCGTGATGCCATCAGCGCCTAACACATCCATTTGACGCTTCGCCACTTGCTGCGCCAACGCCATCACCGCCTGCAACGATTGCGCAGAAATATCGAGCAAATCGGCGGCATGCGCTTTGGGAATCACCAAGGTATGCCCACGACTGACCGGACGAATGTCTAAAAATGCCAAGGCATGTTCGGTTTCGGCGATCTTGTGGCACGGCGCTTGGCCGGCCACAATCTTTTCAAAAATAGTGGTCATTTCAAACACTCAGCAGGTGTTTAACGGGATAAATAACGAGTCATGTCTTCAATGCCCTTCAAGGTCATCGGGTACATGTGCTCCTCAAAGATTTGTTTGATCGCTGCAATGGTTTGGGTGTAATTCCAATAGCGATCATCTTCGGGATTGAGCCATGCGGTTTTGCTAAAATGCTGACGAATCCGCTTGAGCCACACCACCCCTGCTTCTTCGTTCATATACTCGACCGAGCCGCCATCACTCATCAGCTCATACGGTGCCATGCTCGCATCACCGACAAAAATCACACGGTAGTCTTTGCCATAGGTATGCAGCAAATCCCATGTATTCATGCGGGTACCCGAACGGCGGATATTGTCTTTCCACACATAGTCGTACAAGCAATTGTGAAAATAGAAAAACTCTAGGGTTTTAAATTCACTTTTGGCTGCACTAAACAGCTTTTCGCATTGCTCAATATAAGGATCCATCGAGCCACCGACATCAAACAGCATCAACACTTTGACGCGGTTACGCCGCTCAGGCACCAGTTGAATATCGAGCATGCCTTGGCGTGCGGTGGAATTGATGGTGCCATCAATATCGAGTTCTTCGGCTGCCCCTTGACGGGCAAAGCGACGCAAACGGCGCAGCGCGATTTGCATTTGCCGTGTACCCAAGATTTGCGAGTCGTCGAGGTTTTGATATTGACGTTGCTCCCACACCTTCACCGCAGATTTTTTACGCGAAGGCCCACCAATGCGCACCCCTTCAGGATGATCACCAAATGCACCAAACGGCGAAGTGCCACCGGTGCCGATCATCTTGTTGCCGCCTTGGTGCTTTTTGTGTTGCTCTTGCAAACGCTCTTGCAAGGTGCGCATCAGCTCTTCAAGCGATCCAGCTTTTTCAAGCTCGGCACGTTGCTCATCGGTCAGGTTTTTTTCGAGTAGCTCTAGATCGAGCCATTCTTTGGGAATGCTGCTGAGTTGTTTGAGCAGTGCATCAGTATCGAGCGAATCAATCCCATCAAAATAGGCTTTCATGGCACGGTCAAATTTATCGAAATGACGCTCATCTTTGACCATACACAAGCGGATCAGGCGATACAGCTCATCCCGATCAGCAAATACCACCCCTGCACCGAGCGCGGCATTGAGGTCGAGCAATTCGGTCGTGCTGACCGGCACGCCATATTTTTTGAGGATATAAAACAAATTGACAAACATGGCGGCACACTCACCCGTCGTGCATCACAACATGGCAGCACCAGCACGCAGGCTGGTGCAAACCTCTTAGCGGCGGCTCATAAACGCCAGACGCTCAAGCAATTGCACGTCTTGTTCGTTTTTGATCAATGCGCCATACAGTGGCGGAATCGCCGACTTTGGATCACGATTGCGCAGCACTTCTTCGGGCATATCATCCGCCATCAGGAGGCTGAGCCAATCAATCAACTCACTGGTCGATGGTGGCTTTTTCAGGCCGGAGACTTGACGCAGCTTAAAGAAGATTTGCAGCGCTTCAGACACCAGTGTTTCGCGGATATGGGGGAAATGTACCGCGATGATTTGACGCATGGTCGCTTCATCGGGGAAATCGATATAGTGGAAAAAACAACGGCGCAAGAACGCATCGGGCAATTCTTTTTCGTTGTTGGAGGTGATGATGATCACCGGACGTTGTTTGGCGACCACAGTTTCGCCGGTTTCATACACATAAAACGACATACGGTCGAGTTCGTGCAGCAAATCGTTGGGAAACTCGATGTCGGCTTTATCGATCTCGTCGATCAGCAACACCACACGCTCATCAGCGGTGAAGGCTTCCCACAGTTTGCCTTTTTTGATGTAGTTGGCGATGTCATAGACTTTGTCTTCGCCCAACTGACTGTCGCGCAGGCGCGACACCGCATCGTACTCATACAAGCCTTGCTGGGCTTTGGTGGTCGATTTGATGTGCCATGTGATCAGCTTCATGCCAAGGCTTTCAGCCACTTGCTCAGCGAGCAAGGTTTTGCCGGTGCCAGGCTCACCTTTGACCAACAGGGGTTTTTGCAGGGCGCGTGCTGCGTTGACTGCCAATTTTAAGCCATCGGTCGCAATGTAGCGATCGGTGCTTTGAAACGATTGAGACATGTAAACAACCTAAACGTGATCTTGGGAATCTTCTTGGAGATGTTGCTGCCAACGCTCCACCAAAAATCCCACCAAACATCCAATACCCACCACAAATAGCATCGGCAGTAGGCTACCAAAGATCAATGGCGCATCTTTGGTAATGACGCCAAAGATTAGGCCAATGACGGCGGGTGCAATATGACCGTTGTCACCTTCGGTGACCGTAGGGCTAAACAACACCGCAAACATGATCAGCCACGACAATCCACCGAGCATCCGTGGCATCCGGCGTGCCACATGCGACCACAGCCACAGGGCAAGTACCCCCCCGCCGAGATACACACTCACCGCCAGCGGATATTCGGGGACATGTTCAAACAGTCCCGTCCACCACAGCCAAGCTGGCTCAATCCAATCGGCAAATTGCTCTAGGGTCATGCGCCGCGTAACCCCTCAGGTGCAACTGCTGTGGGACAAATCAACCCATCCGGCGGCATTTGCACAAAATAGCCAATCTGCTGCAAAGACTCGAACACGCGCTCAACCGGTACACGGGCGAGTTTACGGCTCAGGCTCAATTCGAGGTGCATCACAAAGGTAGTACGCCCCAATGCTTTACGCAGATCTGCTGGGATAATCGCCAAAGGATCAACCATCTTGTCCGCATCATGCGGGTAGTCTGGTCGTGCGATATACACATACATCTCGTCACGGGTACTGGCTCTATAAATATCGCAATGCATAGCGGATTCGACCAACAATAATCATCGGGCTTAAGCATACCACCAAGCCTTATGCAGATCGAAAGGAATGTAAAGATCGAAGCTTTGACGAGTCAGTCAGGCAGAAAAATGGCAGAAATAGCCGACTAATCGGCTACTGGCGCCATCTCCACCGCCAACACCTCGCGCTGGCGTGCCAGCAACTCCAAGATTGGACGGGTCAACACCTCATAACGCCAACCGAGCAGCCATTGCGGCAGATCACGCTCATCGCCATTACGGGCAGTATGTACCAGCAAGGCGTTCAGCCATTTCTTGCGTAGTAAGACCTCGGTGGGGACTTGTAACTCTAGGCTGAGCTGATTGGTAAAAGCTTGGATTTGCTCCAAGACATCGGCGCTTTTTTGTCGATACGGACGCGGCAGGCGCTCAGGCCACTGCGACGAATCGGGCAAATAGCGCAGCAAATCCAAAATGGTTTTGCCATGCTCACGCAACACATTGGGGCGTAAATCGCGGATTTTTTGCAACTGATAGGCATTCATCGGTTGCTGATCGAGCATATCCTGCAAGGTGGTGTTTTTCAGGATAAAGCTACGCGGCTGATTGGTGGCACGCGCAATTTGCTCTCGCCACACACAAAGCTGCTGCAACTGTGCCAATTGCCGACGGCTGTGTCTAAACGTGCCACAGTCTTTGTATAACTCCGCAAGTGGCACTTCTTGGGCGATCTCACGCGCATTAAACTTGCAGTCTTCAAGCGTCATCTCCCACAAACCACGCGCCTGCAATTGCTCACGCACCCGATTGGCGAGTTGTGGCAAATGAATCACATCATGCGCAGCATAGTGTAGCTGTTCGGGGCGCAACGGACGCGCCACCCAATCAGAACGGGTTTCACCTTTGTCGATGTGGATACCCAGCTCTTGCTGCAAGGCTTGTTGGTAGCTGACTTGTAAGCCATGACCCAAAAAAGACAGGCCAATTTGGGTGTCAAACACATTATCGAGCGGTTTTTGCCCTGCATAATAGTGAATCAGGTCGAGATCTTCGCTACAGGCGTGAAATATATTTTGGCGGGCGCTAAAAATCAGCAGCCATAAATCGGACAAATCGAGGGTTTGCCCATCTAATAAATAAACATGACCATCCACATTAATTTGGAGTAAGCCAAGTTTAGGCCACAACGTATTGACCTTAATAAACTCGGTATCCAGTGAGTAAGTATCTGTATGTGCCATTTGGCTATACAAATCAAACAACTGGGCTTGCTCAGTCAAATAAATAAAGCGATCCATGCAATCTATACAGCCACTCAAATTTGCCGAATATCCTCACGATTGGGGGTGAGTTCATTCTAAAACATGGACAGTGACATGTGCCCTATCCCCTGTCAATGCATCATACGCAAATCCTTGGTTTGATCAGCAAAAATGCGACTCAGCGCATTGACAGGCGATATTGTAAAGCTTGGCTGAGCGTATGGCTATCGACATATTCCAATTCGCCACCTTGCGGCACGCCTTGGGCAATCCGACTCACTCGCAGCGGCAAATGACGGGTCAATTCTTGCAAATAATGCGCCGTGGCTTGACCTTCGACGGTGGCATTGGTCGCCAAGATCACCTCTTCAATGGATTCTTGGCTTAAGCGACTGATCAATAGGGGAATGCCCAGCTGATCGGCACCAATCCCATCAAGCGGCGATAAATGCCCACCGAGGACGAAATAACGACCTTGAAAGCTGCCGCTTTGCTCAATCGCCATCACATCGGCAGGCGATTCGACCACACACAGCACCCGCGCATCACGCTGCGGTGATGCGCAAATCTCGCAGATGGGATCGTCCGAAAACGAACGGCACTGCTGACACTGCTCGATGCTGTGCATCGCCTCTTCGAGCGCCTGCGCGAGGGCAAGCGCACCTTGTCGATTGCGTGAGAGCAAATGCAACGCCATCCGCTGCGCAGACTTGGGGCCTACGCTGGGTAATACACGCAGTTGCTGCACCAACGCATCAAACTTGGGACTAAACAATTAGAACAGTCCCGACAAACCCGGTGGCAAGCCCATCGAGTTGGTTGCGCCATTCAATTTTTCATCCGACAAGGCTTCGGCTTGACGCACTGCGTCGTTGATGGCGGCGGCTATCAGATCTTCGATCATGTCTGGCTCGTCTTTGAGCAGCTCAGGGTCAATCGACAAGCGCTTGACCACATAGCGACCGGTCATGGTCACTTTGACCAAACCACCGCCGGCTTCGGCATACACTTCAGCTTTGGCCAAATCGTCTTTGGCTTTTTTGACGTTGGCTTCCATGTCTTTTTGCAGACGCTGTGCCTGCTGCATCAACATTTGAATGTTCATGAATCAAATCCTAATCGGTCAAACAAAAGCGCTTAGAGCGCATCAAGTCCGCGTGCCAAATCGGCTTGGATATCGACAAGGTCTTCCAAACCAACAGATACACGGATCAAACCTTCCACAATGCCCGCTGCCGCTTTGGCTTCGGGGGACAAACGACCATGCGTGGTGGTCGCCGGATGGGTAATGGTGGTTTTGGCATCGCCCAAATTGCCAGTAATCGACAACAGACGAGTCGCATCGATCACTGTCCATGCGCT
>CALFYA010000378.1 GCA_937952925.1 uncultured Moraxellaceae bacterium | reverse complement strand
TTTGATCAAGATCCAACAGCACAAGGACAAGTGGTTTTATGGATGAAAATTGCTTCAAACGGTCAGGTTTTGGATATATCAATTCAAAAAAGTGATATTAATAATCAGGATTTCTTGAATAAATTAATTGCAATCATAAAAGGCATCCAATTTGAATCTGGTTATTTTGAGGAGATTGAAATAGATTATAAATGGAACTTCTTTGTCAGTGTGAGATAATTTTAACAAATATGTTATTTTAATTCAGTGCTGAATCTATTCAAAAAATAGACTGTCTATATATTCTCACTTTTTCCATTTATCCGGAAAAATTGACAATGATCATTCCGATTCTTACTTTAAAAATACATCAATAAGCTTTCCGTGATGGAACTTTGGAGAAAACAACAATGTCGCACACCACACGCTTGACTCGTCTCGGTCAGTCTATGGCTTTGCTCGGACTTGCCGCCATTAGCACTCAATCACTACACGCTGCACCGATTGCAGGCAGTGCAGGGATTGGTTTTTATACTCCACCAGTGAGTGCTTCGACGGGTGTCAAAGGTGATTTGATTTCGTATCGCACCGCCACCGTCAACTTGGGCGCGACTGCACCAGCAGTGAGCGCATGGAACATCATGTATCGCTCCACCGATGCAAAAGGTGCAGCCAATTTGGTGACAGGGACAGTGCTGGTGCCCACAGCTGCGTGGACGGGTTCAGGCAGTCGTCCGATCATCTCCTATGCCGTTGGTACGCATGGCCTCAACCAGAGCTGTGCACCGTCGTTGCAGATGCAACAAGGCAAAGACTATGAAAATGCAAACATTGCAGCAGCACTCAAACAAGGTTATGCGGTATTGGTGAGTGATTACGCCGGATATACCACAGGCAGCACACCGACTTATTTGGCAGGCATTTCGCAAGGGAACGCCGTCCTCGATATTATTGCGGCGGCCAAGCAAATCCCATCGGTTGGGATTGCTGCCAATGCCAAAGCAGCGATTTGGGGTTATTCACAAGGCGGACAAAGCGCCGCTTGGGCAGCACAGTTGCAGTCTAGTTATGCGCCAAATGCCAATTTGGTGGCTGTGGCAGCGGGTGGTATCCCTGGTAATTTCTTGACCACCGCACGCTATCTGAATGGCAATAATGGCTCAAGCTTTATGCTGCAAGGCATTGTGGGTTTGGCACAGCAATATCCCACAGAGATCCCGCTCAATACCTTAGCAAATGCGACCGGACAAGCTGCGATTGCGCGCGCCAAAGATCAGTGTGTCTTCCAATCTTTGTTTGAGTTTATGAATAAAGATTTGTCGCTATACACGCAAGGCAATAAAACATTTGATCAGTTGTTGGTGGATGTCCCCAGTGCCAAAACGGTTTTGGATGCGCAAAATCTAGGCAGTCAAAAGCTCTCCGTGCCGATGTATCAATATCATGGTCAGGCCGATGAGTTTATCCCTGTTGGGCAAAGCTATGATCTGAAAAAAGCCTATTGCGCCAAATTTGGCAGCGTGACTTATGATTTGTATCCTGCCGAGCATATCGTGACGCAGTTTCAGGCTGCACCCACCGCATTAGCATGGCTGACCGATCGGTTTAACGGCAAGCTGATGAATAACTCATGCATGAGCCTGAAATCCGCGCCAATATCGACCTCCAATCCAGTCAATGGCGATTTTGTGGTCTCACTCAAAGACTGGACGGTAAACGCCAATATCAACCTCAAAACCCTCAAGCAAACGGTCACCCTGCCAGCGGGTTCAAAGTTCACCGCTGATTCCAACATGAGCAAAAACATGTTGAGTGGCAATATGACC
Source organism: uncultured Moraxellaceae bacterium (assembly GCA_937952925.1). GTDB lineage: Bacteria > Pseudomonadota > Gammaproteobacteria > Pseudomonadales > Moraxellaceae > CALFYA01. The sequence continues at coordinate 12,764 of CALFYA010000378.1, read as the reverse complement.
GTACCCGACTTTAAGCAAGCCCTCAAGATTGTAGGTCTGCCAGTGACCGTTGGATTGTCGGTACGTCCCAATGGCCTGACCACAGGCACGGTCAGTCTCGACAACGAAGGCCAGTTGAAGATCCGTGGCACGGCGTATGTGGATATCGTGGTGACCTCACTGTATGGGGTGTCGATTGGTGAGTGTAAAACGGTCACGCCAGTGGCATTCCCACTCAACTTTGACGGCCCTGTCTCCGCGCTGGGTAGTGGCAATTTGGTGTTTACTGGATCGACCAGCTTCCCAACACTCAAAGGCTGTTCGATCTCGGCGATCTTATCGACCATGATGTCGGGTGAGGGTCAGACCTATAGCTTCAACGTGACGGCACCTGCACCGGTGCGTTACTAAGTTTCCTTGCGGATCTGACAGATAACCCAGAGCAATCGCTTTGGATTATTTTTTGGAGGATTGAAATGACCAAAACCATTTGGCTCGGCATCGGTATGCTACTGACGATGCTGTTGGTGTGGATCGGGATCGGGGAGGTCGGCACGCCAACAGCAACAACACCGCAAGCATCGTCGGCCAGCAATACGCCGGTTGCTATCGAGCCACATCAGCAAGCTATCAATGAACAGCCCTTGATGAGCGCCACACAACTGCAAGCGCAGCAGCAAATCGTTGCGCAAATGGTGGCGGATCAGCCGTTATTGCAACCGATTATTGGGGATATACAGACACGGCCTGACTTTGTGTCAAAGATCGAATGGAGCATGCTCCAAGCCGCAGCTGGGCAACATGCACAGCCGAGCAAGGAGCTGACACGATTGGTCAACACGCTGAGGTTTCACAAAATGCTAGAGACATGGCAAAACAACGCCCGTATGGAACGTATGCAGCGCCAAGCACTTGCTGCTCAACTCTTGCAAGAAGTACCCGAGCAATTGAAACAAGGCAACTTGCCAGAAACAGAAGTACGTGATCTGCAAGCGCAATGGGTGGAAGTAGTGGAGTCGAGTGCAGCCGCTCAAGAGCAACGCTTGCAACTTGAGCGACAACGCATACACGACATCAAACAGTAGTTTATTTGGTCAAAATCAGCCGATTGTTACGGGTCAGGCGCAAGCGATACTCTTCGCCCTCATGCAAAATGCGAATCTCCCGACCCATGGCAAACAGGTGTTGGGAATGTAAAACCGGCAGTTGATGGTATTGGCTTTGGCTAAACAGTTGAAAGGGTGCGTTCATGTTGTAGGCTCCGTGAAGATGTCACTGTGGCAGAATTGGATGAGTTAATGATAATCATTATCATAAATAGCCGTCAAGATATTGAGAATAATTCTTGTTAAGTATTGTAAGACGCACAAATCCTCTACAATCAGCGCGAGTCAAACGATGAGCATGGGTGATGGCAAAAATTGTAGATGTGGCCGTTGGGTTGATTGTACAGGGCGATCAGACCTTGATTGCATGGCGGGGTGGTGAGCGTCATCAAGGCGACCGCTATGAGTTTGCCGGTGGCAAAGTCGATGCAGGTGAAACGCCTGCACAAGCGCTGGTGCGTGAGCTACATGAGGAGCTGGGCATTGAGGTGCTGCATCAGCAGTTTTTGCAGCGACTCACCTATGCCTATCCTGAAAAAACCGTGCGTTTGCATGTGTATCGGGTGGATCAATTTGCCGGTGAACCACACGGGCGTGAAGGGCAGCCACTGCACTGGGTACCGATCAATCAGTTGAGTCAGTATCGTTTTCCCGATGCCAATACCCCGATTGTACGTGCAGCACAATTGCCTTGTCATTACGTTGTCAGTCCAGATGCACAGATCGGGCAGCAAGCATGGCTTGATCAGCAACACTTATTAGCAGACGGATCGTGGCTGTATGTGCGATTGCCAAGTATGGCGATGGATGAGCAAGTGGTGTGGATTCAGGCGTTACAGCAGCAGCGTCCAGATCTACAGTTGATCGTATCAAGTGAGCTATACGATTGTGAGTTGCAGGTCAGAGGTTACCATTTGCGCCAGCAACACCTGATGCAATGCAGCGCCCTGACCCGCCAAAACGAGATGCAGATGTGGTTTGCTGCTTGCCACGATCAAGCATCATTGCAGCAGGCTGAACGTTTGGGCGTCGATGCGGTGTTGGTTGGGGCGATTCGATCAACGCCAACCCATCCTGATCAACACGGGATCGGCTGGGAGGGTTTGGCGGTGTTGATTGCCCAGCGCGCGATGCCGGTGTATGCGCTTGGAGGAGTGCGCCCTGACGATCTGCCACAAGCGCAGCAAGCCGGTGCTTATGGTGTGGCAGGGATTCGGGCGTTCTATCCCTAGCGTTGCCGTGCGAGTTGACGTTCGGCTTCCACAATCGTCGCCGTTTTGTTTTGCATCCGGCCAGCTTGCAAAATCAGTTGCCAAAAAGCTTTTTTCTGGGCGCTACTGGTGGCGAGCAGTAGACCACGCCGTGCTGCAGCTTCAGCTTGTGCGCCTTGTTGGCGTTTGAGGGCAATTTCGGTGAAATAGGCATACAAGGCCGGATTTTCAGGGGCAAGGCGCTGTGCACTTTTCAGCGATTGCTCGGCATCGTCGAGTTTGTTTTGCCGCAGCTGTTGTTTGGCTTGATCAATCAAACTGGTCACCACCGGCATATTGTGCCCATCACGACGTGGGGTGTTGGTTTTGGGCTGCATGGGGATGGGGGGCTGGATCGGGACACTCACCGCAGGACGTTCGGGTGTGCTCGGCAGCGGCTCGCTTTTGATCGCGCCTTGAGCGATATCTGGTAACGCCCCTCTGGGGGTGGCAGGGACTTCAGGTGGCGGCATAATCACGATCACTGTGCGTTTGGGCGGTGGTGCAACGGGAGTAACAGGCGCGTGTTGACAGGCGGTCAACGTGCCAGCCACCAGTACCACCAGACTGATTTTTTGCATCAAAATACCCCTCCAAAGATGCCGCGTGAGTCATCGATGTTATCTGGCTCTGATGGACGAAGATAGTTGCCTTCTTCTGCCGGTGTCGGTTCATCTGGCACCGCATATGTACCGGTTTCATCGGTATAAGTTTGGGTGTTTTGGGTTTGATAGTAGTTGTATGCGCAACTGGTAAATTCTTTGGGTAAGCTATCGATCAGCATGGGGATAAACACAGCGCCATTACAGCCTTGTGCACTGATTTTACCTGTGCTTTGATCAATCCATTGCCATTGCACATTACTTGGTTGTTGTGGTGCAACAGGGGTCAGTTTGAGCCTGCGCATCACGTCAATCCAGACAGGCAGTGCACCGGTTGCACCAGATAGCCCAATTGGGCGGTTATCATCGTGTCCCAGCCACACCACGGTGGTGTAGTTGCCACTGTAGCCTGCAAACCATGCGTCACGGGCATCGTTGGTGGTACCGGTTTTGCCCGCCACATGTAGATCGGCAGGCAATGCGCTGTGGATTGAGGTGGCAGTGCCTTTATTGACGACTTGTTGCAAGGCATAGTTGATCAAATAGGCCGATCCTGCATCGACACGCTGACGCACATTAAAACCATAGCGTTGCAGCGGTTGATTGCGTGCATCCAACACGCTGCGAATGGCGGTCAGCGGATAACCAAACCCATTGGCTGCATAGGTTTGGTACATGTTGAGCACTTCAATTGGGGTGAGGTTGATGGCACCCAGCAGCATCGACGGATACTGCGGAATATCACTTTCAACCCCAAGCTGACGCAAGGTGCTGCTGATACTGGGCACGCCCAGTTCCCAGCCCAAGCGGACGGTTGATTGGTTGTAAGAATAGGCGAGTGCATCGGTGAGTGGAATCACGCCATGATCACGGTGATCATAGTTTTTGGGTGTCCAGTCTTTGAGTCCCATCCCTGTAATGCTGATTGCGCTGTCATCAAGGGGACTTTGCAAATGGTAGCGTTGGCTTTGTAGGGCATTGAGATAAATGGCGGGTTTGACCAGCGAGCCGATTTGTCGATGCGCATCGAGGGCGCGGTTAAATCCAGTAAACAGCCCTGAGCCACCCACCACCGCCACCAACTCACCATTTTGTGGATTGCTAATCACCACAGCGCCTTGCAGGCCATTGAGTTGTTTGGGATTGCGTTTGCTTAAGCGATTGATGGATTCATCAAAGGCACGAGTGGCTGCGGTTTGTACACGTGGGTCTAGGCTACTAAAGATTTTCAGACCGCCAGAACTCAGATCTGATTCTTGATATTGCTGGGCGAGCTGGCGACGCACCACATCCAAAAAGTCTGGGAATAAACTTTTACCTGCAACCGGTTTTTTGACCACAGTCAGCGGTTTTTCTTTGGCATATTCATAGTCTTGTTGGCTGATTTTGCCCATCAGCAGCATGTTGTGGAGCACCACATTACGCCGTTCGAGTGCCATGTTGGGGTTACGCCACGGATTATATTGAGATGGGCCTTTGACGATGCCCACCAGCAGCGCAATTTGATGCAGCTTCAGCTCCCGTAGCGGTTGGTTAAAATAAAACTGTGCGGCCAAGCCAAACCCATTGATCGACCGATTGCCGTTTTGCCCCAGATTAATTTCATTGAGATAAGTTTCGAGGATGTTGTTTTTGCTGTAGTGCAATTCGAGCAAAATCGCCATCAAGGCTTCATTGGCTTTACGTTTGAGGGTGCGCTCGGAGGTGAGGTAAAAGTTTTTGACCAATTGCTGTGTGAGCGTCGAGCCGCCTTGACGTTCTCCGCCTGAAGCGGTGCTGACCAACGCGCGCGCTGTGCCACGAATCGAAATGCCATTGTGTTGATAAAACTGGCGATCTTCGGTGGCAATTAAGCCATCAATCAGCAGTTGGGGGACGTCTTTGAGTTGTACCAAGACCCGATCTTCGTTGTGGCGTGGATAAATCCCACCAATCACAATCGGTTCTAGGCGTACCATGCCGGTGCCAGTTTGCATGGTGCTTTGGATATCTAAGATTTGGTTGCCCTGAAACTCGATTTTGAGCACTTGTTCAGGCTCTTGTCCATTGTCGAAGTCAAAGCCACGGGTATGCACAAACCATGTATTGCCGCTCGCTGTCCATGTGCCGGTTTGCTCGTAGTTGTCCATGCGTCGATAGTTGAGCATGGTCAATTCAGACTTGAGATCTTCAGGGGACAGCTCCGCACCCACAAACAACTCTAGCGGGCGGGCATAGACCTTGGCCGGAATTTCCCAACGTTGCCCTTCAAATTTTTCTCGAACAATTTTATCGAGATGCACCATATACACAGCAAGCGCCACGCAAGCAGCAATGATGATGATCAGTAAAATCAGGCTAAAGAGCACCATCCCACGTTGTTGGCTTGGTGTACTGTTGGGCGAAAAAGACATATCAGGCAATGGCCTAGCACAGGAAGGTCAAATGCAGACCATAATGCGATAGGTGCCGATGGGATGCAATGCTTTCTCTGTACGGATCCGTTTGCAAATATGGATAACAATTGAAAATCAAAAAGCCGCAAGGTGCGGCTTTTGAGATGTGAACGTTAGTGACCGGCTTGCCAGAAGGCTTCACCGGCTTTCATCGCATCGCCGGTTTCTTCAAATACTTTAAGCCAAACCCCATAGTTGTGTACCACATCATGGTCATTGGGGTGGAAGTCACGTTTAAACCAATCCATAAACGGCTTACGGATCGAAGAGAGCAGCCCTTGACGTCCCATCAGCCACGGTAAGCCTTTACGGAACATCTCCAAACGCTCACGACGGCTAAAGCCATCGGCTTTGAGCATGATATTGGCTCGTACCAAGGTGAGGGTTGGCATCATTGCCCCAATCAGCATCAAGGCACGGGCGCGAGTGACATAATCGACTTTTGCCACATCGCGCAGTACATCATAAGCCACCGCTTTGTGTTCCATTTCTTCAATCGCATGCCATGCCAGCATTGAGCGCATTTTGGGGTGGGCGGTCGCCATGGTGTCTTTTTTGGAGAAAAAGCACTCTGCCATCAGTGCGGTAATGTGTTCGGCGGCGGCAGTCAACGCCAAGTTTTCTTCTGGGCTTTTGTTTTTGAGGTCGCTTGCCATGCGTGCGGTAATAAATTTGAGCAGATAGCCCAGCGGTTGGCCTTGCGCAATCAAAAAATCGTTGTAACGATCATGGGCGATGCCGTGCTGGGCTTCTTGTTTGATAAAGTCTTTGACACGCGCTTGCAACTCAGGATCGGTGATCTGATCACGGAACAAACGCACACTGCTGATAAAGTAGCGTTCGCCGACAGGAAAGGTGATCGACAAGGCGTCAAAAACACGGGTCTTAAACGGGTCTTGACCAAACCAAAATTTTGGCAGATCTTGATCAATTCCAAAATCGAGATTTTGGCGCACTTGAATCGCGTATGCTTGGTCGGGCTGAACATGTGCATTCATGGCGATACTTCCTGTCTACAATCTTGCGGTCTTGTCCCTAGTATTACCCCGAACATGGCGTTTTTTTTGACAGCCATTGCCTATTTTTATACGATTAACGACAGAATGATGGATGTAAAAGGTTTGTTCTAGCAGGACGCGGCACGACGTATCCAATCCGTAAATGAACAAAAAAACAGCATAAAATCCGACTGATTGATAGGTTTTTTCGATGGCGAATTTATTTTCGCTTTTTTAAACCAAACGAATCATTGTTTTATAAAAATATTTCAGTGGGTGAATGTCATTTTTTTAAGATTGAAATATTGATGCCCAGCGTGACGCGAAAGTCACATTTTGTTTTGACAACGGAAAGGCTTTCTTATACTAATCACGACATGCAAAACGAATCCTTTGTGGCTGCCACCTATGTGCAGCTGATGTTTGAGTATCTCAAACAACGTCAAATCGCCCCTGCACAGGTATTGGGTCGCGAGGAGCTTGCCTTGCTCGAAATTGCCCAAAAAGGTGGCAGTGAAGGGCGGATTCCACGGGTGACCTTTAGTGCGATGTTGATTCGCCTACAACAACAGCTTGGCGATCCGATCATGGCACTGCGCATGGGGCAGATGATTACGCCCGCGCATTTGGGGGTGCTCGGCTACTTGATTTTGGCCTGTGCCAATTTGGGCGAGGCATTGATTCGGATGGATCGTTATGGGCGTTTGGTGCACGATGCCCACGAGATGCAAATCCGCCAAGTCGATGATCAAATTGAGTTGTCTTGGGATATTCCAAGTGTGGGTTTGGATGAAGCCTTGTTTGTGGAGCTTGGCTCGACCGGCGTGGTGCAATTTGCCCGCAATATTACCGGATTAAACTCTCCGATGACCGGTGTGGGTTTTCGTCATCGTGCGCCGACCGGTCTGGCAGCTTATGTGCAGTTTTTTGGCTGTCCGGTTCAATTTGAGCAAAAAGTGACCTTTTTACGCTTTCCCTTGAGTTATCTGAGTTTGCCCCTGCGCCAGCCCGATGCGGTGTTGCTGGATATTTTGGAAGCACAAGCCACCCAAGCGCTCAATCTGTTACCCAAAACCGATGTGTTTTTGCAAGATGTGCGTCGTGCGGTGATGCGCTTGTGTCGGCAAGGCGTGCCTACGCTGGAGCAAGTGGCGGAGCAGTTTCATATGACGCCACGCACCATGCAGCGCCGATTAGCCGATCATGGCACACGTTTTCAGCCACTCGTCGATGAAGTGCGCCTGCAACTCGCTGATCAATATTTGCAAGATGATCGCTTGCCGCTGACTGACATTGCCGAGCTACTCGGTTACTCCGATCAAAGTGCGTTTACGCGTGCGTATCGACGCTGGACGGGTGTCACCCCACATGAGCGGCGGCGTCAATTGGGTGTCTAGCCGCATTTTTTGGCAGATCATGGCACAATAGCGCGTCTGTACTGTGCATCCTCTGATGCTTCGGAGTTCAGTTTTGGCTGTGTCTTCTGCTGATGCGCTGCAACAAGCGCTGATTATCCCTGCCGCTGATTGTTGTTTTCATTGTGGTGATCCACTGCCCAAAACGCCATTATTCACTCCGATCTTGGGCGAATCACGCGCCATGTGTTGCTTGGGCTGCCAGTTGGCGAGCGAAAGTATTGTTGAGGCAGGGCTAGACAGTTATTACCTCGACCGTAGTGAGATCAGCCGTACTGCGCCATTGCCTGAAGGTTTGGCATTGCTGTCGGGGTACGACCACCAAGCCATCCAAGAGACTTTTGTTTATCAAGAAAATGACATGTCCTGCACCGATTTGAGTGTGGCAGGACTACGCTGCGCAGCCTGTGGTTGGCTGATTGAAAAAAAACTATTACAAGAAGCAGGCGTGGCGCAAGTCGCGGTCAATTTGGGCAGTCAGCGCATTCGCCTGACGTGGGATCAACACACCATCCAGATTAGCCAGTTGCTCAGTCAGATCGAGCGTTTGGGGTATCAAGCCAGACCGTTTCGCCAAGACACCCATAGTGAGCTGCTTGCCCGCGAAAGCCGGCAAATGCTGATGCGTTTGGGCGTGGCTGGACTGGGCGCGATGCAAGCCATGATGTACGCGAGTGCGGTGTATTTGGGCGATTACAGCGGTATGGATATGGAGTACCGCGATTATTTTCGCTGGGTCGGCTTGGCGGTGAGTCTGCCGGTGTTTTTGTATTCAGGTGTGCCGTTTTATCGCTCAGCGTGGAGTGCACTACGCGCGCGTACCCTGAATATGGATGTACCGGTCTCCATTGCCTTGATTCTCACCTTTAGTGCCAGCACCTATGCCACCGTGATCCAAGGCGGGGAAACCTATTTTGATTCGGTCAGCATGTTTATCTTTTTCTTGCTGACAGGGCGCTTTTTGGAAATTAAAGCCAGACAAAAAGCCAGCCAAACCGCCAGCGACTTGATCACCATTGAGCCGATATTAGTCCACAAAATTGACTTACAAAATGAACAAACCCAACAAGTCGATATTCCAGCTCATTTGCTGCAAATCGGTGATCGGGTACAAATCAGAGCGGGCGAGAGTATCCCCTGTGATGGCGTGGTGGTCGAGGGCAGTGCGAGTGTGTCGGAAGCCCTCTTGACCGGTGAGGCACAGCCGATCCGCAAACAAGTCGGTGATGCGGTGCTTGGTGGTAGCCAAAACTATGCGCATCCGTTTGTGATGGAGGTCAGTCGTCCACCCGAAGGTAGCCAACGGGCGTTGTTGGATCGCCTGATGAATCGTGCGTTGTCGGAGCGTCCGCGAGCCGCACAGCGCGCCGACCAAATGGCCAAGTGGTTTGTGGCGCGGGTGTTGGTGCTGGCGGTGGTGGTGTTTGTGGCATGGTGGTGGATTGAGCCGAGCCACGCGCTATGGGCAACCCTTGCGGTGCTTGTGGCCACTTGTCCGTGTGCATTATCACTGGCTACCCCAATGGCGTTGACCACCGCAACCAATCGTTTGGCGCAGTTGGGCTTTTTGCTCACGCGTGGTCATGTGATGGAAACCCTCGCCAAAGCCAGCCATATCGTGTTTGATAAAACCGGTACGCTCACCGTGGGCGAGCCAGTCTTGATCCATCAGCAGGATCTACATCCTGCCGATGTCCACCATTCATGGCTCGCGATTGCCACCGCACTAGAACAAACCAGTAATCATCCGTTAGCCAAAGCGTTTCGGGCAGCCTATGGCAATTTGGTTGTGCTTGAGCTACAAGACTCAGCGCATGTTGCTGGCGGTGGACTGACGGGGATGGTGGCAGGCCAAGCGTATCGACTAGGCCATGCACAATTTGCGGGACTCGATGATCCGGTCGATGAGCTGACCGTGTTTTTGGCGCGTCAATCGGGTGAGCAGTGGCAGGTGGTGGCGCGGTTTGAATTTGCCGATCAAGTGCGCACCGACGCCAAAGACACCATTGCCGCCTTGCAAGCGCAAGGCTTACAGGTGTGGATGCTCTCAGGTGATCCGACGGGTCAACCAGCATTGATCGGCGCTCAGTTGGGACTAGATGTGGTTCACGGTGGGTTGTTGCCAGAGCAAAAAGTAGCGATGGTCAAAGACCTGCAAGCCGCCGGACATACCGTGGTGATGGTGGGCGATGGCGTCAACGATGGCCCTGTACTCGCCACCGCCAACGTATCCGTCGCAATGTCCTCAGGTGCAGATTTAGCGATGATTTCTGCCGACAGTATTTTGCTGCATGATCAGTTGGGTGCATTGTTGGACGCTCGCCGTGTCAGCCAGCGCACCGATCAGATTATCCAACAAAATTTGCGTTGGGCATTTGCCTACAATTTTGCAGTGTTGTTTCCTGCCGCATTTGGTTATGTGCCGCCGTGGTTGGCGGCGATAGGCATGTCTTTGAGCTCGTTGCTGGTGGTGTTAAATGCACTACGTCTGAAACAGGCTTAAGCCACATCGACGCGTGCAATCCGATAGCCTGAGCCACGCTGTGTATGAATCAGTGGAAACGCGTGGCCGTCATCAATTTTGCTGCGTAATCTGCGGATATACACATCGACGATATTGGTCATGGGGTCTTCATTGACCCCCCATACATTAGCCAAAATACGCTCACGGCTAAACAATCGGCTTGGCGCAGACATCAGCAGTTCTAGCAAAGCCAGTTCACGTGGCGTGAGCAAAATCAGTTTGCCTGCACGGGTCACCCGCATGTTGCTCTGATCCAAAATCAGATCTTCCACGACCAGTTGCTGCGAGCTGGCCACACTCACATGACGGCCGCGTCGCAGCAGCGCTTCAATCCGTGCCAACAGCTCTTCAAACGCAAACGGTTTCACCAAGTAATCATCAGCACCCAAACGCAAACCCGACACCCGATCTTCGAGATTACCCAATGCGGTGAGCATCAAAATCGGTAATCCCACTTGATTGGCGCGTAAGGTCTGGCACACCTCAAATCCACTAATATCGGGCAACATCACATCCAGCAGAATCATGGCATTTTGCTGTTGATCACGTGCCTGTCGGTCAAGCTCAGTGGCCATCTCAACCCCAAGTTGCCCCAAACGCGCCAATTTGACCTCAAAGCCTTCAGCACGTAAGCCTCGATCCAACATATCGGCTACGCGAGGGTCATCTTCAATGATTAAAATCGTCATGTGCAGTCCTAAGTTGTACTTTGCTCATAGCGTGGAAAATAGACACACACCGTGGTTCCTTGTCCAAGTGTACTATCAAGATGGATATGTCCACCATGTGCGCGTACCAATGCCGCAGCAATCGCCAAACCCAGCCCACTGCCATCAGGGCGATGCTGGCGTGCCAACTCACTGCGGTAATGTCGCTCAAACACACGCGGCAGCTCTTCTGGAGTAATGCCAATTCCCCGATCCGTGATCATCAATTGCCATGTTCGACCATAATCAGGATGCTCAACCGGATGCCCATCGATTTCGATCACCCCTTGCCGATGAGAATAACAAATCGCATTGTCCAAAATCAGGGTAAAAATCTGCCGCAAACGCTGCGCATCGCCCATAATCTGGGTATTGACCAAATGGGTATACAAGGTCAACTCACGCGCCTCAATCGCCGCACGCAACTGCTCAATCGCCTCATGCAGAGGCTCTTCGACATTTAGTAGTTGCCGATCAAACACCAACATATCAATATCACTGCGCGCCATGGTCAGCACATCATCAATCACCATGCCGAGTTGTTGAGAAATACTGACAATTCGTTGTAAGGCAAATTTGTATTCATCAATTGGTTTGTCTTTGCCACGCAAAGTAATCTCAGCTTCACCCCGAATCGCGGTGGTGGGCGTGCGCAGCTCATGACTCAGATCAGCAAACAATTGCCGCCGCCGCAGATCAAGTTGCTGCAAGGTGGTGAGGGCATGTTGCAATTCATTGGTGCGGATGTGGACTAATTCTTCTAGTCGTTGTCGTGCTTGGGTTTCTTTTTGCCGATGTTGGCGCAGTTCGCTGGCCATGGTGTTGACACTACGACCAAAGCGGGAAAACTCATCTTCTCGCTCAGCAGGCATTCGATAATCCAGCTCACCTTGTTGCAAAGCCTGAGCGCCGGCACTCAAATCGGCAAATGGCCGACGCAGCGCTCGTGAAAAATACATCGCTAGCAGCACAGCAGCGAGTGCAGAGGTGAGTGTCGTGCCTAGCGCAAGGGTTTTGACCAGTTTAAGGGACGCATCCGCTGCGGCGCGTTCACGAGCAAGCGCGGTGCGTTCGCGGCTGATATTTTCCACAATTAAGGTGTGTAAATCCAAACCATCCGCCAAATCAAATATTTGATGAATATGTTGAATGACGACTTCACTCGTAGATCCGGCGGGTAGGGTGCGAATGACGGCAAGCTGTTTTTCAAGATGATGAAAATTTTGTTCTAAAATTTTGAGGGTATTTTGTCGTGCTTGATATTCAACTATCGAATAACTCCGATCGGCATTGCGTGACGCCTCCGTGAGTTGACGCAAATCTTTGATGGTTTGAGCAATTTGTTTTTGAATCACTTCACGCTGTTTGAAATCGGTGTTGGGATCAACCAATGCTTCGGTTGCCCAAATCCGCAAACGGCGTTTATTGGTATACAGCTCCACAAATCCGGTCAGTAAGTCACTCGCCACACGACCACGTAAGACATTGTCGGTTGCCACATGAATCGCCCACCATGCCACGCCACCTTGCAGCACAGCTGCAAAAGCAAGCGTCAAAAAAGCAATCAATAAACGTCTACGAAACATGATGATCATCTGGCCTGTAGTCTAGGGTCTGTTGACGTTTCAGTCGTGGTCGCGACATAGACGCTTTTTTAGACGATACAAGGCGCAGCTTGTGTGGCTTAGTCATGCTAAGCAAACAAGATGCAACGCAGTAGCGGCAAAAAATCGTCATGTCCCTTCGGG
>CALFYA010000377.1 GCA_937952925.1 uncultured Moraxellaceae bacterium | reverse complement strand
GTAAATGCCGACGGTGCGGTCAGAATATCAACACCCTGCTGACGCAAGGCCAAGGCCAATTCTGGAAACCGCAGGTCATAACACACCATGAGCCCCAAAGCTCCAAACGGGGTAGGCACGACGGTGAGTTGATCACCCGCTTCAAAGGTGGCCGATTCTAGATATTGTCCCGTTCCATCACCAACGTGGACATCAAACAAATGGATCTTGTCGTAGCGACCGGCGATCTGACCCGCAGGATCAAGACACAAACTGGTGGCACGCACACGGCCATCGGGGATGATCTGTCCATTGGGGCGATAAGGACAAGGAATGGTACCTGCCACAATCCAACAGCCGTATTGCTGCGCCCATTGTTGTAGGGTTTGTACGATATGATCAAATTGCTCAGCAGTGTTGCGCTGTTGACCTGCGGCAAAACAGGCAAAATTCTCGGGTAATACCAACAGCTGAACCTGCTTGGCCTGTGCTTGCGCAAGGGCAGAGGCAACGGCTGTCAGGTTATCGGCAATGGTATCTTGTGAAGAGAGTTGGACGGCGGCAACCGGCAGAGTCATCTGGACTTAGGACAATTGGGAATGCGCTTCAAAGCGCTGAGCAGCTTGTTATTGTCGCATTTCTTCACGCTCAAGCTGTTGTACCAAAGGTTCAAACATCGCGCGGTTGCTGGCATTCAGATTCATCAAGGTGCGATGGGCATCAAGCACGGTGTGGAGCATGTCAAATTGATTGGTCTGTTCGTCGGGCAGGGATTGGGTGCAGCAGATGTCTTGATTTTGACAGTTGAGCATCATAAAAATCTGCCCAAGCCCCATACTGTTGGCCAATGTGGTGATGTCATCATTGGTCGAGAGCATAATCGGCTGAATCGCGTATTGCTGTTGCAACTTCAGACCAAGCTTGGCAACGGTACCAAGGGCTGTACTATCGACAAAGGTGGTCTCGGTCAAATCGACCACCACGCCGCCCACATTGGTGAGTTGGTCGAAGCGATCGAGCAAATGATCCAAACCACAACAAGCCTGTGCACGTACTTCGCCAATTAGCTTGAATACGTGGGTTCCTTGTAGGCCTGCATACTCAATATGACCCAGTGACATAGGGGTGCCATGAACATTTTGGGAGTGTTAAGTATTGCACATTATGGTGTGGGGCAGCAAGCCAACCGCAACATCTGACTGCGGTGAAAGACTGGAAATTCTGTAAGCAAAAACCGACGAATGCTCAAAAAATTGACGTTGAATCAAGGCGAGCTAAAGAGAGTAACGTCAGATCATCGGGCAGGTGATCGGCGGGTTGGAATTGGTGATTGACCAGTTGCTCAATCAGCTGAGCCAGTTGCTGACTTAAGCTGCCAGAAAACAACTCCAATGCCCCATCTGAGGCAAAAATCAGCCGTGAGTTGGGACTTAAAGCCAAAGTTTGCATACGCACATTAAGCTGAGGGGTAAGCCCCAATGGAAAGCTGCTGGTTGACAAAATCTGTGGGGCTTGATTGGGCTGTAAGTAAATCGCGGGCGGGTAGTGTCCAGCACTACACCAATGCACTTCATGGGCATGCAAATCCAGCAGTCCGCATAGCAAGGTAATATGTTTTCCCGTATTTTGCTCAACCAATAACTGATTCATGCGACCAAGTAATTCTTGAGGAGAGCGGGCTGAACCATGAAAAGCCGCCATCCATGAACTCAGCAGGCTACTGGTGACGCCATGCCCAGACACATCGGCCAGATAAAACAAGAAATACTGCTGATCAATTTGCCAAAAATCGATCCAGTCGCCCGACAAAAATGCAGCCGGTTGAAAAAAGCGCTCCAGTTGATAGTGCGGTAAATTGGGTAGTGGCGGCAGAAGCTGCTGTTGAAGTCGCGCAGCACTGGGCAGATCCCGACAATCTTGATGACGTAAATATTGAGATTGCAACTGACGCACAATTTCGGCAGGTTGATTGGGCAATTGCCCACGAATCCAGCCCGCCAATGCACCACGTTGCCATGCGGTCGCCAGCTCCATCCCTTGGTTGGCGTGCGCCAACACAACGGTGGGATGAGACCAACGCTGGGTCAAAAAAGCATCGACATCCGCAAGCACAATCTGTTGTGGTGCAATATTGGCTAGATCACCCGCCTGAATCACGCTCAGTGACTCAAACGCCAGCGTAAGGGTGGCAAGATCAGGCGAGTGGGGTGAGTCGATAAGATACACGAGTTAGGGCTGTCCTGAAGCGGGCTCTGTTGATTCTGACACAGTGGCAGCGGGTTGATCTGGTACCGAAGACGCCTCACCTGACGGTGCAGAGTCTTCTTCATCGCCAAAGCTGTCATCAAAGCTCGCAGGAGCACTCGTTGATGCAGTATTTTGGATTTGGAACTGCCGACGCTGCAAATAGACATCACGTAACAGCGCGTATTGATCACCATTGACCAAGTCTTCTACACCAATCAGATCAGCACGAGTATTAATAACACGTAAGCCAAGCAGTGCCATATAAATTTCGTCAGATTCTAAATAGCTTTGAGGATTTCCAACCGTATCGATGCTCAAACCTGCGGTATCCCGCAAAGTGCTAGGGCCGAGCAAGGGCAGCATCAGATAAGGCCCAGATTTGACGCCCCACACGCCTAAGGTTTGCCCAAAATCTTCTTTGGACGGCGCTGGGATGTTGAGGGCGACAGCTGCCGGATCAGCCAAGCCTAAGGTGGTGATGGTATTGATGGTAAAACGGCTCAAGTTTTGGAGGGAGGCTTTGCCATCCCCTTGCAACAGATGATTGAGACCACTCCACGGCTCACTCAAATTGCCAAAAAAGCTGCTCACGCCTTTGCGCACGGGTGGCGGAGTGATTTTTTGGTAGGTTTTGGCGGCAGGAAGCAACAGGTTCTGATCTAAAAAATTGTTAAATGAGAAAATTTTTCGATTGATCGATTCAAAAGGATCTTTGATCTGAGCGGGTTGATTGGCATTGGCATCCACATTGATCGTATCAATGGACACCGTGGGTGCAGCATAAGCCAAGGGGGTAGAACAGCCAACCAATACGCTGATCACCCAGAGGTGTTTAAGGCGTTGCATGAATGATAAGACCAAAAAGGGTGATTGAACGAACGAGCTTAAGAGAGCCTTGGGGTGTTGTAAATTGCATCACGGTAAAAACCTGATGAGTTCCCGATAAGCTTGGCCAAAATAATGAGGGGAGCAACCGACTTGATAGAGTCTTGGTAAAAATATGAATAACGCGGCACAAACTTTGCTTAACCTCTAGGCTGTACAGTTGCTATACTGCGACCATCCCCCGTTGGTGTCGCAGGTCTATCGATGAAACTGGCACTTGGAATCAAAGTCGGCACGTCATTATCTCTGACGCCACAACTACAACAAGCGATTCGCCTTCTACAACTATCGACCCTTGAGCTTGAACAAGAGATTCAAACCCAATTAGAAAGCAACCCTTTGCTTGAGGCCATCGACGACCAGCAAAATGGTGAGCCGATCACCGCGGTGATCGAAAGTGGCAACGACACCAGTATTACCTTGGGTGAGCAAATGGAGCGCACCCAGATTGGTGAAGAACTCCCCGTCGATACCCAATGGGATGATGTGTATACCCATCAATCCACGGCACTGGCCACCCCCGAATTTGAAGAACGCGAAGACAACCGCAGTGCAGGGGAGTCGATTTGGGATCAATTGCACTGGCAACTTAATCTCACGCCATTTAGTCCATTTGATCGCCTGATGGCCGAATGCATCATCGATGGGATTGATGAGCGTGGTTATTTGATTGCGAGTATGGACGAGCTGCTTGATGCTGCCCGCCAACAGCTCGAACAGCTTGATATTGACCCCGAAGAAATCGAAATGGCTGAGCTTGAGGTGGTACTCAAGCGCGTGCAAAATTTTGATCCAGCCGGCGTAGCTGCTCGTGATTTGGCCGAATGTTTAAGCTTGCAACTCAAAGGATTACCTGCAAATACACCACATCGTCATGATGCGCTCAAATTGCTCAGTCATCACGAATTGCTGGTGGCCAATGATATTGTCAAGCTGATGCGTTTAACCCAACTCGATCAAGATGCACTGCGTCAGGCGCTCAATCTGATCAAATCACTTGATCCGTATCCAGGTCTGAAATTCCAAGCCCAAGAACAAGATCATCAACTGCCCGATGTGATTGTGCGCAAGCGCAACGACAGTTGGGAAGTGCAGCTCAACACTGATATTTTGCCCAAACTGCGCGTCAATCCATTTTACGCAGGCATGGTGCGCCGAGCCGATAGCAGTGCTGACAATCAATATCTGCGCCAACACATGCAAGAAGCCCGTAACTTTATCAAAAGTATTGACGAACGCCACAAAACCTTGCTCAAAGTCGCCACCTGTATTGTCGAGCACCAAAGGGCATTTTTGGAACATGGGGCAGAGGCAATGAAGCCGCTGATTCTGCGTGATATCGCCGATGAAACCGAATTGCATGAATCGACGGTGTCACGAGTGACGACCCAAAAATTTATGCTGACCCCACGCGGTTTGTTTGAATTGAAATATTTCTTTTCAAGTCATGTCGGCACCAGTACTGGTGGTGAGTGCTCCTCGACGGCTATTCGCGCCATGATCAAAAAGATGGTGCAAGAAGAAGATCCGCGTA
>CALFYA010000376.1 GCA_937952925.1 uncultured Moraxellaceae bacterium | reverse complement strand
CGGCGGGTTTATCTGCCGCTTTCTCCCCTGCGGGTGGAGTCATCGCTGGGCGTGGTTGGCGAACCCGTAACCAACGACCATCAACGAGTGCATATTTACTGGTATTGCCTTCGGCTTGGGTGGTGCGGATGCGATAGGTGCCTTCGGTGGGGGTCGCTACTTCAGCCACGCTAAAGCGCTTGAGCTGTGCGGCGGCTTCAAAGGTTTGGGTCTGACCGTTGGGTGTGGTCAGCAGATAGCTGGTTTTGAAGTTGCGACTGGGTACAAAGAATTTTTCAACCGTGATCGCACTGTGTAGGCTGACGGTTTCGGCCTTGCTATCAAACGCTTCTGGCAACAGATAAGGGCTGGCAGTATGCGCCAACGCCAAACTCGGCAGTACCGAACACAACAACACCATGCTGCACAGACGCATAAAACGCTCCTATTTTTAAACAATCAAAAACATTGGTTACAATCTACTTGATAATGAATATCAATTGCAATATCATTTTTATTAAGTTGCTTGAGTCATTTGGAGCGGGTTTCGTGTCCTCATCATTTCGTCTTACTCCCCTGATGGCTGCTTTAGCCTTGTCTGTTTGTCCACTACAACCACTTTGGGCTAAGCCTGCTGCGGTGAGTGTACAAACGCCGCAGACCGCGCATTATCGTTTTCATCAAGATCATGTGTTGGGCACGTCACTCGATGTGGTGGTGGCTGCGCCAAGTGAAACGCAGGCACGCCAAGCCTTTGCGGCGATCTTGCAGGAAGTGAATCGTTTAGATCAGATCTTGTCGGTCTGGCGCACAGACAGTGAGATCAGTGCACTCAACCAAACCCAACATACACAAGTCAGCCCTGAGTTGTTTGAGGTGATTGCCGCGTGTGAAGCATGGCGTCACCAGACTTGTGGCGCGTTTGACGCACGCTTGGGGCAAGTATTGACTCTCTGGGAACAGCAGCAGCAGATTGTTCGCCTAGCACCCACCGAATTACACGATTTGCTGCAACAGATTCAGGCCAGCAGCATCTCTCTAGATCCAGAGCAGCACACCATCAGCAAAGATGCCGCCGTACAATTTGCACCCGATGCGTATGCCAAGGGCTATATCATTGATCGGGCGTTGGTGAGTGCACAGCAAACTGTGCCGGAGCTACAGGGCTTATTGATTGATATCGGTGGTGATATCCGCGTGTGGGGGCAATCGCCACAAGCCCGCGGCTGGCAAATTGGCGTGCGTGATCCCTTGGTGCGCGCCGACAATACTTTGCCAAGCCAAGTGTTGACCCTCAACGATCAAGCGATTGCGTTTAGTGGGAAGGGTGCGCGTGAGCTGGCAGGGCAGTCACACCTGATTGACCCACAGACAGGCACACCGCTCAATCAGATTGAGCAATGTGTGGTGGTGGGGACATGTGCTGCCGATGCCGATGCACTCGCCACCGCGCTGGCGGCATTGTCTCCGGCGGATGGCTTGCAACTGATTGAGCAACTGGTGGGTTATGAAGCGCAAATGATCAGCCAAACTGGGCAAATTTATCAAAGCTCTGGCTGGCACAACTTGCTGAGTACGCCCGACTCACAGCCACGCCTGCACAATACCGCAAGTGATAGCAGTGCCAGCTGGCCTGCGGGTTATCAAGCCAAACTCGATCTGGTAATTCCCAAAATCAATGTGGACAAATACCGCGCCCCGTATGTGTCGGTCTGGGTGACCGATGCGCAAAAGAAAATCGTGCGTACCCTTGCGGTGTGGGGTAAAGATCAAAAGTGGATCGACTCCAACTATGTGTGGTGGCGGCGCTATGGTCGGCAGATGGACAACCTAGATGCGGTGGCCAAACCCTCACGCCAACCGGGTCAATACAGCATGATGTGGGATGGTAAAGATGAAAAAGGCCAAAGCGTTGCGGCGGGTAAATACCTGATCCACATTGAAACCTCGCGTGAGCACGGTGAGCACACTTATCAAACCTTTGAGCTTGATGTGGCGCCTACAGCGTCTATCCAAAGCTTGCCTGCCAAAGCTGAAATTGGCGCTCTTAGGCTAAGTTTTCAGCGGGTGATCTAGGGTCTGTTGATATTTCAGTTGTGGTCGCGGCTCACACATGAAGTGTCAACAGACCCTAAGCAATGTCGGGTGTATCCCACCCGATCAGCAAGACTTGTGCTATTGAGGTTTGTTTTGGCTTATCAACGTCGTGATTTTTATCGCCACTCACGCTATGTGCATGGGTGGTTGTCTGCATTGGCTTTTTTGGTGTTGATGTTTTTTGCTGGTACGGGCTTGCTGCTCAATCATCCCGAATGGTTTGACGGCAAAGCGGTCGAGCAAACCCAGACCCTCCCCTTACCTACGCTACTTGCTCAACAAATCACTGCGACTGAAAATCCCAGTGAGCTGATTGTGCAACATGTACGCAAACAACACGCACTGATTGGTCGTTATCAAAGCAGCGAAGTGATGGATGGCGAAGTGATGATCCGTCTTGAAAGCCCTGCGGGATCAACCGATGTATGGGTCAACACCATCGACCAACAGATTGAAATCACCCAAAAACCCGCCACCGTCGCGGGGATGCTCAATGATTTGCATCGGGGCAAAAACGTCAGTGCTGCATGGCGCTGGCTGATTGATATCAGTGCGGTGATTATCATGTTGTTGTCTGTGGCGGGCTTTGTGTTGTTTTTGACCATTAAGAGCCGTTTGCTTACCCATTTGGCACTCACAGCTTTTAGCATCGTGTTGCTGATGCTGTTGATGTGGTCGGCGGTCTAAGATGAGCATGCCGATAAATGTATTGATCGTGCTGTGGGTGCTGGCGGGGCTATTTGGTGCGCTATTGCTGTGGATGGTAGTGGTCTATAGGCAACAGCGCCAGCAAGGCCACGCTCATGCTGATTGGCTGATTGTGTATGCCAGCCAAACTGGTAGCGCCCAAGCATGGGCAATCCATACCGCACAGCAGCTCACCGCGATTGAGCACACTTGCTGTGTGATCGATATCCAAACCCTGCAAGCTGCCCATCTACAACAGCATCGACAAGTGTTGTGGTTGGTCAGCACCTATGGCGATGGTGATGCGCCGGATCATGCCCGTGCCTTTGTCAAACAGATGTTGCCCGCTAGCCTTGATTTGAGCCATGTCGCTTATGCCGTATTGGCATTTGGCGATCGACGTTACTCACAGTTTTGCCAGTTTGGACAGGTGCTCAGCACGTGGCTAGAGCAACAACAAGCTGCACCACTGTTTCCTATGATCTGTGTGGATCATCTTCATCCGCACGATTTACAACGCTGGACACAAGCGCTCGAACAAGTCACCGAACAGCGCCTAGAAGATCATCAACCGGCTACTCCTGCTTGGCAGACGCTGACTCTGACCCGACGTGAGTTGATGAATGCATGGAGTCTGGGTGAGCCGATTTATCAGATTGGATTGCGTGCTGCGCCAGAACTGAGCTGGACATCTGGTGATATCGTGGAGCTGCAGTGTCACAATCCACCGGAGCATATCGAGGCATGGTTACAACAGCGCCAGCTCACCGCCACTCCTGCACAACAGCAAGCGCTGCGCACCGTCAATCTTCGGCTGTTTAATCCGCTAGGAGATTGGGCAGCCGCACTCACGCAGGCCGAACAATTGCCCACCCGTGAATACTCCATTGCCAGCCTGCCCAGCACATCAGAGCTTGAATTGGTTGTGCGTGTCCAGCCCGATGGCCTTGGCTCAGGTTTACTGACCCAATATGCGGCACTCGGCAGTCACTTTGCCGCGCGGATTCGCTCCAATCCTTCATTTCATTTGCCCGCCGATGATCGCCCGTTGATCTTGATTGGCAATGGGACAGGCATTGCCGGATTGATCGGACATCTACGTCTACGCGCAGCGCGTGGACATCACGACAACTGGCTGATTTTTGGCGAGCGTCAACAGCAATTTGATCATCTGTATCAAGCACAACTGGCGTTGTGGCACCACAACGATGTGCTGCGGCATGTGGATTATGCGTTTTCGCGTGATCAAGCCGAACGGCTGTATGTGCAAGACCGCCTACGACAACGCGCAGATCGCCTGCACGAATGGATTAAGCGCGGTGCTGCGATTTATGTGTGTGGCAGTTTGTCCGGCATGGCATCCGGCGTGGAGCAAGTGCTGATCGAGCTACTCGGTGAAGAAATGCTTGACACGCTACGCTTAGCGCAACGTTATCAACGGGATGTATATTAGTGTATACGGTATATTTTTTATATAACAAATATACCATGTAGCATTTATATTCTAAAATGCTGTTTGAGCGCCTTGAGCAGATACGGATCAAGGTCTGTTTGTTTGCCCAGCCACGCCACATAAT
>CALFYA010000375.1 GCA_937952925.1 uncultured Moraxellaceae bacterium | reverse complement strand
CACCGAAATGTCGTTTTTGTACGGGGTAAACGGCGCGATGGTTTCGCTGATGTCCTCGCGCAAACGCCACAAGTTTTTGGCCTGCGTTTCGTTTTGGCTCATCACCCCATCAATCACCCAACCTTGATTGACGCAATGTTCAAAAATATTCATCGCATCATCAACAATCGGCTCAAAACGGCCTTCAAATTCGAGCAACACATAAAACGGGCATGGCGTATCAAACGGACGACCGACGTGACCGGCCGCAATCACCTTTTGCATCGCCAGCTCACCAAAGAACTCAAAGGCGGTTAGGTCAATGCGTTGTTGGAACGCGTGCAAAATTGGCATGACTGAGGCAAAGTCTGGCGCACCGAGCACCATCACGCGCAGATCTTGCGGTTGACGCTCCAGCTTCATCTCCACTTCGGTGACGATACCAAGCGTGCCTTCTGCGCCAATAAACAACTGACGCAGATCATAGCCGGTGGCGTTTTTGATCATGCCTTTATTTAGGCGCAGCACATCGCCTTTCCCCGTGACCACGGTCATCCCCAGCACCCACTGACGGGTCATGCCGTATTTGATCACCTTGATGCCGCCCGCATTGGTGCCAATATTGCCACCAATTTGGCTGGAGCCTGCCGAGGCAAAATCAACCGGATAGTACAAGCCTTGTTCTTCGGCAAACTGCTGGAGCTGCTCAGTCACCACACCGGCTTGGATGCGCACCATGCGGTCGGCGGGCAAAAAGTCCAAGATTTTATTCATGCGATCAAGGCTGACCACGATTTCGCCATTGGCAGCCACCGCCCCTGCCGACAAACCGGTACGCCCACCGCTTGGCGTCACCACCACACCAAACTCATTGGCGAGCTGCACCACTTGCTGGACTTCATCGGTATTGCTTGGGAACACAATCACCGACGGATTAGGTTCAAAGTGTTTTGTCCAATCTTTGCCCCAAGTCATACGGCTGTCTTGATCGGTTTTTACACGGTTTTCACCGAGCACCGCGATCAGGCGATCAAGCATGCTGGGTGGAAGAGTCACAGGAGCATTCATCTGGCAACACCTATAGAGGGGCAAAACGGCAATAGTCTATGTTATCATACGCGGCTTGTTTTTTTGGCCTTTGCACCGGAGTCGACATGGGTCAGCAACTTTCGCTGGATAAAGACAAAATTCGCTTTTTGCTGCTCGAAGGCGTGCACCAGACCGCCCTCGACACCTTAAGCTCGGCTGGCTACAGCAATATTGAGTACCTCAAAACGGCACTTGATGAAGATGCACTGATTGAAAAAATCAAAGATGCACACTTTGTGGGGATTCGTTCACGCACCCAAATCACTGAGCGTGTGCTTGAAGCCGCCGAAAAACTGATTGCGATTGGTTGTTTCTGTATTGGTACCAACCAAGTGGACTTGGATGCCGCGATGAAGCGCGGGATTCCGGTGTTCAACGCGCCGTACTCCAACACCCGTTCGGTCGCCGAGCTGGTCTTGGGTCAATTGATTTTGCTGCTGCGTGGCATTCCTGAGAAAAACTTCCTCGTGCATCGTGGCGGTTGGTCAAAATCAGCCGAAGGCTCGTTTGAAGCACGTGGCAAGACACTCGGCTTGGTCGGCTATGGTTCGATTGGCTCGCAGTTGTCGGTACTCGCCGAAAGCTTGGGTATGAAAGTGATCTATTTTGATGTGATCACCAAATTGCCTTTGGGTAATGCGCGTCAAGTCGCCACCATGGAAGAGTTGCTGTCGCAATCGGATGTGGTGTCGCTGCACGTCCCTGAGCTGCCATCGACCAAAAACATGATGCGTGCTGAGCAATTTGCCCAGATGAAGCAAGGCGCGATCTTTATCAACGCAGCGCGTGGCACTTGCGTGGATATCGATGCCCTCGCCGATGCGATCAAGTCCAAGCACTTGGGCGGCGCAGCCATCGACGTATTCCCGAAAGAACCCAAAGCCAACGGCGAAGAGTTCCAATCGGCACTGCGTGGCCTAGAAAACGTAATTTTGACCCCGCACATCGGTGGCTCGACCCTCGAAGCCCAAGCCAACATTGGTTTGGAAGTGGCTGAGAAGTTTGTGCGTTATTCCGATAGCGGCGCGACCACCTCTGCGGTCAACTTCCCAGAAGTGGCGATCCCACAGCAAGAAGGCACGCACCGTCTGCTGCACATCCACAAAAACGTACCCGGTGTATTGTCTGCGATCAACAAACTGTTTGCCGACAACAACATCAACATCTGTGCGCAAAGCTTGATGACCAAAGGCGATGTGGGCTACCTCGTGATCGACGTGGAAGACAGCGATTCACAAGTGGCATTGGAAAAAATCCAAGGCGTTGAAGGTACTTTGCGCGTGCGCGTGTTGTACTGATTCAATGTGAGAAAAAGCCCCGAAAGGGGCTTTTTTGATGG
>CALFYA010000374.1 GCA_937952925.1 uncultured Moraxellaceae bacterium | reverse complement strand
GCTTGTGTAGCCATGAATATTTGCATGCGTGGTTGGTCAAATCGATTCGTCCGGTTGGCTTTGCCGAGCCAAATTTGCACCAAGAGGTGTATACCCGTTTGTTGTGGGTGTTTGAAGGGTTTACCTCCTACTACGACGATCTGTTGTTGTATCGCAGTGGGGTGATTGACCAAGATGTATACTTGGAGTTGCTCGCTGAGCAGATCACCCGTTACTTTCAAAATGCAGGCCGTGCGCAGCAAAGCGTGAGTGAGTCGAGTTTTGATGCATGGATCAAATATTATCGTCCAGACGAAAACAGCAGTAATGCAGGCACCAGCTATTACAACAAAGGCGCATTGGTGGCGCTGTGTCTTGATCTGACTTTGCGTCAGTATGGGCAATCTTTGGATCGGGTGTTGCAGCAGTTGTATGTGCAGTCCAAAGCAGGTGTGCTGGTCGATGAGACGACGTTACCAGCGTTGTGTCGTGAGCTTACGGGTGTTGATCTGAAGGGATTTTTTGATCAATATGTTGA
The DNA here is from genome assembly GCA_937952925.1 of uncultured Moraxellaceae bacterium. Taxonomy (GTDB): domain Bacteria; phylum Pseudomonadota; class Gammaproteobacteria; order Pseudomonadales; family Moraxellaceae; genus CALFYA01. Next base: position 928 of record CALFYA010000374.1, on the reverse strand, counting down.
TTCCACCGTTGAGTTGCCACTAGAGCAGTTGCTGGCTGGGGTGGGGGTTGAGTTGATCCTCGATGATAAAGCATGGCCGTTTGGGATGAGGTACACCGACCAGCCCCAAGGCGTATTGGTACAACAGGTGCTACGAGACAGTGCAGCTGCTCGCGCAGGCGTTTCTGCACAGGATGTGATTGTGGCGATTGATCAACTCAAAGCCACGAGTGCGTTGCTCAATCAGTATGCAGAGCGCCAGCCTGAGCAAGCCCGCGCCGTACATCTGTTTCGCCGTGATGAGCTACACCAGTTCACCCTCAACGGTGGACGCAGCAGTATGCCCAATAGCCGTTTGTCGGTGGTTGATCCGATTCTGCTCAAGGGTTGGTTGTAAGAGATTAGCTGCAATGACGCCAAAGCACGTTTGGCGTTATGATGCGGTCATATTGTCGAGATAAGACAGCTTAGAGCGAGCCATGAGTGACGATAAATTTATTGATGCGCCGCCTGATCCAGACATTGATTTGTCGATGCCTGAACCGTGGAAACCGGTTTTGCCTTTATATCGTGCCGAACATGTGGCAATCGATGAGCAACATACCCTGATTGATTTGTTGCGCCAAACGGCGTGTACCGTAGCGGATCGTCCAGCACTGAGTTTGGGTCAGCAAACGTTGACCTATCAAGAACTGCAGCATCAGGTTGATTTGCTCGCCACATGGCTGATCGATGAGGCAGGGTTGCGCGCAGGTGATCGGGTTGCTTTGTATTTATCCAATAGCCTGAGTTATATGGTGGCGATTTATGCGGCATGGCAAGCACGCTTGATTGCAGTCAATTTGGGCATGATTCAGCAGATGGATCAGGTGCAGTACCAACTGCAAGATTCGGGTGCCAAAGTCCTCATCACAGTGACGGCTGCCCTCAAAACCATTCAACCGATTTT
>CALFYA010000373.1 GCA_937952925.1 uncultured Moraxellaceae bacterium | reverse complement strand
GTGCTCTTCCGATCTAGGACTGCTTGAATGGGATTGATCGAAGGCTGCACTGATGCACAGCCTAATTTAATGATTATTCTGAATCTGCTCCCTTAGCAGTATCTGGCACTTTATCAGTGGCATACCCTGAAAACGGTGGGGCTTCATTGGCTTTGGCCGGATGCGCTGCGGGTTGATTAGGATCAAGGTTACGTGCCAGATCTTTGGGATGTAACTGTTCAACCGCCTCTTTGATCGCTTGATTACCTGCACTGCTAATGGCTTGGTCATCTGGTTGTGCAATCGGCTTAGGCACAGCAGGCTGCTGCTGATTACCGGTTGGGCTGTAATCTTTTTTGGCGATTGCGGTTTGCTGACTCATGATCTCGCTCCTGATATGTGGATCAGCCTTTACCCTGCCATATCAGTAGCGCCAATCTTGCATACATCCTGTTGTGCTTTGCTCAACTGTGTCGATGTTTGAGCACGTGGCTGTTAAGTTGACCATGCATACTGTAACGCGAGTAGTAAAAAGATCACGCGCCCTACCCATCGATTATGCAAAAACGCCGCAAAACAATGTGCAGGTAGCCGATCTTTGCAGTGTTGGTATTGATAAGCAAATAAGCTCGCAATGATGGCAACAATCCCTACACCGCTCCACCCGAGTCCCGCCAAATAAAGTACCGCCAAGAGCAATCCCAAAAAAGCAACTTGTAGCAAACCAATGATCAATAGATCATATTTTCCAAATAAAATAGCCGTCGATTTCACCCCTGCCTTGAGGTCATCTGGCCGGTCGGTCATGGCGTATTGGGTGTCATAAGCCACTGTCCAACATAAGTTGGCCGCATACAACAACCAGCACATCAGATCGGTGGTGTGACCTTGCGCCACAAACGCCATCGGGATTGCCCACGAAAACGCAGCCCCCAACACAAACTGCGGCAAGTAGGTAAACCGCTTCATAAACGGATAAAGCGTGGCAAGCGCCAATGCACCAAACGACCACCAAAACACTGCGATGGGTAAAAATAGCAGCAAACTGGCACTCGCTCCCACCAACACCGCAAACACCAACAGCGCTTCTTTGGCACTGATCCGTCCACTCGCCAGCGGACGATGTTTGGTACGCTCCACCTGTCCATCAAAATTGCGATCAGCAAAATCGTTGATGGCACAACCTGCCGCCCGCATGAGCACCGCACCCAGCGTAAAAATCAGTACGATATCCCATGCGGGCTGCCCGTCAGCCGCCAACCACACCGCCCATAAAGTCGGCCATAGCAGCAACTCAATCCCCACCGGACGATCAAAACGGGTGAGCTGGACATACGCCCACAGCCGCTGTTGCCATGAGATAGCTTGCATATCCGGTTACTCCGATGAGTTCAAATGCTGCTCAAAGCTGTGCAAAAAACATTCTTGTACCAGCAACGGCTGACCATGCCAAATATAACGACTCCGCCGCGCCCAGCCCAACGATAAGCGTGCGACTTGACGTGTGCAGGGTGGATGTTGACGGGCAAACAGTAATGAACCGAGTGAGCGTGAGCCTAAATGCCGTAGGCGCCTGCCACGTCCGGTTACTGTTGAGATGGGAATCACGCTACGGGCACGTACCCACGGCTGGGCATCCGCACCATACAACTCCACCTCACGAATCCATGCGCGTTGATGCGCAGGCACCCCCAAAAAGCGGGCTTCTTCGAGTGTTGGCCGTGCGAATGCTTGATAAAAGGGTTTGACGCGAAATTGCCCATGCGCTTGTGCGGTGAGTTGTTTGGTCAGCGAACCTTGTGCAACGAGCCAGCCGCTTAAATGGGGGGGCAAGTCAATGGTTTGTTTTGGCGGATGCCAGAGACGACGAATAGACATAACACAGGATCAAACTCATCTTGGTTTGATCCTATCACAAGCCTGCACTTAACGCTTCGGTGCTGCGCGGTTGAGTTTGGTCGGCTGCTGCACAAACACCGTCACGGATTGCTCGCCGAGTACCTTACCTGTACTCGCCACCACCCGCGCGGTGATGGTGTGTGCACCACGATCAAGGGCTTCTGTTGCCAACGCGCTACTTTGCCCTTCGCCCAAACTGTTGCCATTGCTACTCAAAATCAAACGATCACCCGCTGTCAACTCTGGCTCTACAGCCACGGCAACTTCAATGGTGTCAGCGGGTTTTTGAAAAGTTTGATTGGCTTCCGGCGAAATAAAGCTCAATTTATAACTCACCGGACGCGCAGCAGGCGCTTCTTTTTCTTTGCCATTGGCACGCGCCATGTCCTCGGGACTGAGACTTGGCACAATCGACAAGGGCGGCAGCTGTACACGCTGTGCATTTTTGCTAGGGCTATCGGTAAAGGTGACATTCCCATTGGCATCGACCATGCGATAGATCTCCGCTTGTGCGGCTAGGCTCAAGCCAAGCACGCCAATGACAATCCCAATCAGACGATACATGCAGATAAGCTCCCTATGAAACTTCAAGACCACATCTCAAGCAGACGTTGTCTTCTCGTGTGCGTTGCGTTGGAGTATAGGTATACCGCAAAGCCCTGTGAATCACTACGCTTAAATTGCGAAAATCTGGGAGTAAATATGTAGGGGGGATCATCCATGCCTGATGGTTTTATCGCCTTGTTGATGCTGTTTTGTGACATCCCCACATACGACAAATATTGTCGCATATAGCGTTTAATCCCATACCCACAGGTGTTGGTTGTGTTTACACTCAGCTGATGTCATCTATCTTGTGAGCGTTGCGATGAATCCCATCCAACATGCGCGTATTTCTGCCCGTAAACGTGGTGGCGAACCCGAAGATTATGTCGATATTCATGCCCTGATCGACAGCACCAAGATGCTGTGTACCGACAATCGCCACCGAATTTTGCATACCTTTTGGGCGGTGCAAGAGATCATCATTCCGGTGTTTGGGCATACCATCACCAATAGCGCAGGTCAGACCATCGATGTCAAAGATTTGTGTGAAAAAGATCATCTGTTGCCCGATTTTCAGCATCGGTTTATCCCCACGCTTGGTGATTTTGTGGCGGCAATGGGTGATGTGCCGACGCAAGGTTTGGCACAGCGGCTGGAGCGCTTTCACGCCGATGTGATCAAAGATGATGCAATTTCGGCACGGATGCTCTCGCCACTCGCGGCAACCGGACAACTCAAATCCTTGCTGATCACTCACAACAGTTGGTTTATCAATACCATTTTGCCGATGATGCGCGTGGGTCAGCCGCAATTGATTGAATTTGAGATTGCACCCGATGCGATTTTTAATCCGATGCGATTTGAGCTGTGGATGGATAATGGGAGTGACGTACCGCCAAGTGCAAGACAGTTGCAGAAGTTAAAACCAGCACGTTTGTAGTGTTGAACACTGACCTCAAGGAGAGAAAAAATGGCGATACAGTATGTGATTCGATGTTTTGAGTTTGCTTACAACGATGAATATTACCTCACCGATGGCACGCTGGGTTCGATTGACTCAACCTATGACCATTTACATGAGGCCGAAGCTGCACTCAAGAAACTTAATGCCAAAGCCCTACGCGTTGGGATAGAGAGTGATTTGTGCAACTATCAGCCTTTTTGTGAAGATCCAGACGACCTGATGGAACAACTCAATCAATTTTGTATTGAGCGCTGCGGCCAACCTTTTGACCTTAACAACTTTCCCGCCGAACTCAGCGACGATGACGTGTGTGAAATTGCCAAAATGACTGGACTCGAAGCCTATCGACTCATGACTGTTGATACAGCACAAGCTTACTATGCGATCTGGATGAATGTGCCCCATCCATTTACGCAAGAATTACACTACTTGTGTGATTATGGTGGAACCAAATTTTTGAACCAAAATCTTGAAGAAATGCTGTCTGAACACGAAGTAGACTATGCGCTTCGGGATTTGTTTCCCGAAAAGCTGCACGGTGATCTCAACGAATTAAGTGATAGCCCTCAAATTCTTGCGAGTCTGATTGAGCAAAATCCCCTCTATTTTAGCCATGAACATGGTGTATTGCGCATCAATACCCATCGTTTTGACTGTCTTGATCAATTATTTTCTGTCAATGCCTTGCTCAAAAATCCTGTGTTTGAAGTCCGTGAATTGACGTTTGAGCAAGCCAGCAAGCTCTAATCCGCCGCAATCGCATAAAAAAATCCCGCAACATGTGCGGGATTTTTGGGGCAGCTAACGGATTAGCAGCTGTAGTACATTTCAAACTCAACAGGGTGAGTCGTGGTGTTCAAGCGGCGCACTTCTTCCATTTTCAGGTCGATGTAAGCGTCGATCATTTCTTTGGTGAACACGCCACCTTTGAGCAAGAACTCGTGGTCGTCTTTGAGTGCGTCCAGTGCCATTTCGAGCGAGTGAGCGACGGTTGGGATCTTCGCTTCTTCTTCTGGTGGCAGGTCGTACAGGTTCTTGTCGGCAGCTTCGCCTGGATGAATCTTGTTTTGGATACCATCAAGACCAGCCATCAACAAGGCAGCAAATGCCAAGTATGGGTTCGCGACTGGATCTGGGAAACGTGCTTCGATACGTTTTGCTTTCGGGCTAGAAACGTATGGAATACGGATCGACGCCGAACGGTTGCGCGCAGAGTATGCGAGCATGATCGGTGCTTCGTAGTGTGGAACCAGACGCTTGTAGCTGTTGGTCGCTGGGTTAGTGATCGCGTTCAAGGCACGAGCGTGCTTGATGATCCCACCGATGTAGAACAGCGCCATTTCGGACAGACCGGCGTACTCGTCGCCAGCAAACAGGTTTTTGCCGTCTTTGCTGATCGACATGTGAACGTGCATGCCTGAGCCGTTGTCACCCACCAGTGGTTTTGGCATAAAGGTTGCGCTCTTGCCAAACGCGTGAGCAACGTTCAGTACCGCGTACTTGAGCACTTGCACTTCGTCAGCTTTGCGTACCAAGGTGTTGAACGATACACCGATTTCCGATTGGCAAGAAGCCACTTCGTGGTGTTGCACTTCAACGCGGCCTGGGCCCATCATCGCTTCGATGGCATCACACATCGCCACGCGCAGATCTTGTCCGCTGTCAACTGGAGGTACTGGGAAGTAACCACCTTTGACGCGTGGACGGTGACCAGTGTTGCCTGACTCGTAGTCTTTGTCGGTTGACCATGCAGCTTCTTCAGCATAGATGGTGTGGCGTGCGCCCGACATGTCGATCGACCATTTCACTTCGTCAAATACGAAGAATTCTGGCTCTGGACCGAAGAATGCGGTGTCACCGATACCAGTTGATTTCAGGTACTCTTCTGCACGACGACCGATCGAACGTGGGTCACGCTCGTAGCCTTGCATGGTTGACGGCTCAATGACGTCACAAGTGACAACAACGGTTGCCGCTTCAAAGAATGGATCCATGAATGCAGTTTCTGCATCTGGCATCAAGATCATGTCGGATGCTTCAATGCCTTTCCAACCAGCGATCGAGGAGCCGTCAAACATTTTGCCGTCTTCGAAGGTGCTTTCGTCAATCGTAGCTGCTGGGAAGCTGACGTGTTGTTCTTTACCACGAGTATCAGTAAAGCGGAAGTCGACCCATTTGGCCTCGTGTTCCTTGATGAGTTTGAGGACTTTGTTTGCCATGCTCACAATGCTCCAGTGTCGCGTGATGCACCTATAGGGTGCGGCCAGAACGAAAAAAAGTGCCTTACTCTAGCAAAGCTCGTACCAAGTTACGAAAAATGCGTAAGTGTAGGGCAAAATTGAGCAACGGATGGGTCAAGCGCATCATCAGATTTGACGTTTTTAAGGCACTCACCTCAAATACGCACAAATTTGGTGCATATCTTCACAAAAAGAATGCGCGAACCAATATAAATGCACCAATTTGGTTCAATAGCTGAATTGGTGAATCTGAGATCATCTGTGCGCCTGCTATACTACTTGAGTCTTTTGAGCCATTAAAGTGCCAGACTTGCTCGTTGATAGATTTGTTTTGATTTGCTCGGCGCTTGCTTATTTTTAGATCAATTAAAACTCATGGAGTCGCCACGTGTGACTCGACTCCTCCCATTGTGCCGATTCAATCCAACGGATGGATCGTGGTGTTTTGGGTCTGGGAATATCCAAACGTTGGCCTGTCCAGCGTGGTTGTGGATCAGGGTCTAGCTCACATGCCGGACAAGGTTGAATCCGCCATTGCTCCACCTCACGCTGCCAGCCTTGTGAGTGATGCCGATAAATCGACAGCTGCGTGCTGAGCGCATCAGCCAACACCGTGGTTTTGACCAGTGCAAACATGTTGGACTCTTCCGAAAAGAGTGGCCGTGTCTCGACCACCAATTGCTGCGTGCCATCAACACTCATCAACAAATAACGCACTCCTTTGGCAGTGGCCTCTTCAATGATCCATGTCTGTGCTTGATGCTGAATATCCAGCAGACGATAGCGCACCACCATTCGATCATCGCAGTGATCGGTCAATTGGATCGGTGGTTTGGCCACGTCTATTTTTAATACAGCACCTTGGCGGCTGATTTGCTTGAGGGTTTGTTGCAATAAAATATGTTCGTTTTGGTTTTGATCGTTTGACCACAATCCAGACTCGGCAAAACAAGATTTTAAGAGATATGGCGTAGGTTTTTTGGGGGGTGCTGCATGCGTCATCGTCCCAGAGACCATGAGTACTAGCACAACAGCACTACACCATTTTGATAACCCCACAGGCAATCCGTTTGCCTGCATTCCCTGCAGGTTGGCTTTGATCATCATCAGCACGCTCATGCACCACGACACTACGTCCTTTTATATCGGTCGATGCACCATTGTCTAGGCTTAAGTCTTTCACCCAAAACTCAATCACCGCACGGCCTTGTTCATCCGCAACGAGATTGGGGAGGTATCCTGCATGATGCGTAGGGGTGTGATTTGCACCATGCACCTGATTGTCTGGATTAAAGTGACCACCTGCACTCGCTGCATCTGCTGCGCTACAGTCACCATTGGCATGTACATGGATGGCATGGGATTGATCGGGGGTCAAGCCACTGACATTGATCGCAACCCGTAGCCCTTGCTTGGCTTTGTTGAACGTGACTTGGCCTTGCACTTGGCTGTCACTGCGTGCTTGCAGCTGCGCTTGCGCATGGGTATGTCGTCCCATATTCAGCCCCTGACATGCGGTCAATGTCACTGCACTGAGGATTACCATGCTAAACAGGCTAGATTTGATCAAAAATGTTGACATGACGCACCTCGCAAACCTCTGTGCCATCTGATCATGATTGAGGTTTGTGCTGCGGCTCACCATGTCGATTCGACAGGGTTTGTGTCACGTTGTGCAACCATTGTAATCAAAGACAATAGGTGCAAGCCCTGTGCCCTGCTGCTAAACTCCTTGGCTTGGAATTGATTGCATCAATCCACATCTTTTGCTCAGCCCTGTTTGATTCATATACGCTGGCACAGACTTCATGGAGTTCATCCCCCAATGCTTTTGATGATCGACAACTACGACAGCTTCACCTACAACATCGTGCAGTATTTCGGTGAGCTTGGTCAGGATGTGCGCGTGGTGCGCAACGATGAGATCACGGTGGATGAGATTGAAGCGCTTGCCCCGCAATATTTGGTGATTTCACCCGGCCCGTGCTCGCCCACTGAAGCAGGCATTTCGATTGCAGCAATTCATCATTTTGCAGGCAAGTTGCCGATCTTGGGGGTGTGTTTGGGGCACCAGAGTATTGGACAAGCCTTTGGTGGCGATGTGATCCGCGCCAAACAGGTGATGCATGGTCGATTGTCGCCGATGTATCACGCTGATCAAGGGGTGTTCCGCGATTTGCCCAACCCGTTTACCGCCACGCGCTATCATTCGCTGGTGGTCGCCAAAGATACGCTGCCCGACTGCCTTGAAGTGACTGCATGGACTCAAGATGCCGATGGCAACTTTGATGAGATTATGGGACTCAAACACAAAACCCTGCCGATTGAAGGGGTGCAATTTCACCCCGAATCGATTTTGAGTGAGCATGGTCATCAGTTGCTCAAAAATTTTCTAGATGCATACGCAGGGTAATTGATCATGATGACATTACCCCAAGCGTTTGATTTGATCGTCCGTCATGTGCATTTGTCACAAGATCAAATGAGTGATGTGATGCGCACCATCATGACCGGTGAAGCGACCAATGCCCAGATCGGCGCTTTGCTGATGGGTTTGCGCATGAAAGGTGAAAGTATTGATGAAATCACCGGTGCGGCTCGGGTGATGCGCGAATTGGCATTGCCTGTGCATGTCGCCGATGTGCCGCATCTGATTGATATTGTAGGGACTGGTGGCGACGGTCAACATTTATTCAATGTGTCTACTGCCTCGACATTTGTGGCAGCAGCAGCCGGTGCACATGTGGCCAAGCATGGTAATCGTGGCGTGTCGAGTAAATCCGGTAGCTCAGATTTGCTCGAGCGTGCGGGTATCCGCCTTGATCTGGATGTGGCACAAACCGAGCGGTGTATCCGTGAGGTGGGCGTGGGCTTTTTGTTTGCCCCCAATCATCATGCGGCGATGCGTCATGCAATTGCACCACGGCGTGAACTCGGCATGCGTACCATCTTCAATTTGCTAGGCCCTCTCACCAATCCAGCAGGCGTGCAACGTTTGGTGGTGGGGGTATTTAGCCCACAGCTGTGTCGCCCAATTGCCGAAGTGCTCAAGCAACTCGGCACAACCCATGCGCTGGTGGTACATGCCAATGATGGCTTGGATGAAATCAGTCTGGCACACACCACCCGCGTCGCTGAGCTTAAAGACGGTGAGATTGTGGAGTGGGTGCTCACACCTGAAGATCTGGGAATCACCAGTCAAAGCTTGATTGGTCTGAATGTCGAAGATGCCGCAGAAAGCTTGCATTTGATCCAAGACGCCTTGGGACGCAAAAAATCGCCGCGTGGCGAAAAAGCGGCACAAATGATTGCCTTGAATGCCGGCGCAGGCTTGTATGTGTCTGGTGTTGCCTCCACATTACAACAGGGTGTGGATTTGGCATTTGACATCATTTATGGCGGACAAGCGCTGGAAAAAATGTCGATTTTGGCTGAATTTAGCCAAACCTTAAAAACCACCGCCTGATTGCGGTATTGAGTGGATTTTTGGAAAACGGTGGTCATAGTGAAACTTGAAGATACCATTTTGGGCAAGATTGTTGCTCGTAAGCGCGTAGAAGTTGCCGAACGTCGGCAGCGGATGAGCATGCTTGATCTTGAACAACAGATTCAAATGGTATCGCCCGTGCGTCCATTTGCCGAACGTTTACGGCATTGCAAACCTGCGGTGATTGCTGAAATCAAAAAAGCGTCTCCCTCCAAAGGGGTAATTCGCCCCAACTTTCAGCCGGCGCAAATTGCCAAGCAATATGAGCAAGCCGGTGCCGCGTGTTTGTCGATCCTCACCGATATCGACTTTTTCCAAGGCTCGGATCAATACCTCAAAGAAGGTCGCGCTGTGTGTAACCTGCCGGTGTTGCGCAAAGACTTTATGATTGATCCGTATCAGATTATCGAATCACGGGCGATTGGTGCCGACTGCGTGCTGTTGATTGCAGCCTGTTTGTCGGATGATCAGATGAAAGAGCTATTTGATACCGCCACCGAACAGGGCATGGATGCATTGATTGAAGTGCATGATCGTGCGGAGCTTGAGCGTGCGTTACGTCTACCGACACCATTAATTGGTATCAACAACCGCAACCTCAAAACCTTTGCGGTTAGCCTGAATGTCACGCTGGGTTTACGCGCTCATGTGCCCAATGATCGGATTTTGGTGACTGAAAGTGGTATCAGCAAACCTACCGATGTGGATTTGATGCTCGCCAATGGGATCAACACCTTTTTGGTCGGTGAAAGCTTTATGCGTGAAGAGCACCCCGATCACGCCTTTAAAACCTTGTTTGGTCAACCCAAAATCAGCGCTTGAGGAGCATCATGGTGGCTGCATCAGATCGTCCATCACTCCACGATCTCAAACAACTTGGGCAACAACTGACCGCTCAGCGCCAGCAAGCCGAGCGTGATGCGCGTGATGCTGCTGCACGTCAAGCTGCCCTTGCTGCTGAGCAAGCCGCCCATGCGCCCGATCTGTTTCGTCAAGCCATGCAAGGGGTCAAACCTTTGCCACAAGCCACAGCACCGACACGACGCTCTACACGACCGCCTAAACCTGATGAACAAGTGTTGGCACGTCGTGCTGCCGCAATTGGTCTGCACGATGTGGATGATCTGGGTTTTTCTGATACCCAAGCCTTTTTAAATCCAGTGTCTAGCGAAGCACGCTTGTCGTATCGGCAAGCGACCCTCCAGCACCGGATGTTTGATCAGCTCAAACAAGGTAAATTGCGCTGGTATGAAGCGGTCGATTTGCATGGCTGTACGCTAGAGCAAGCGCGTATGGCGGTGTTGCAACTGATTGAGATAGCCAAAGCGGCCAATCAAACGGTGGTCAAAATCGTGCATGGCAAAGGCCCCAATGCGATCCTCAAAACCGCCGTCAATGGCTGGCTACAACAGCATCGTGATGTGATGGCGTTTGTGAGTGCGCCATCTGATCAAGGCGGTACTGGTGCGGTACTGGTGCTGCTCAAACGACAAGATCGGGGGACGGCAAGCAGCTAAAACCACCCGATCTACACAACTCACTTGTACTTTTTGGCTGGGATGCACTACCCTAGCGCGTCCATTTTGCCGCGTTATTCTTCATGAGCATGCAACAATCTTATGCCGACCTGATCCGTGCGATTGGTGAGGATTTAGATCGGCCAGGTCTTTTGGATACTCCCAAGCGTGCTGCCAAAGCATTTGGCTTTTTGACGCAAGGCTACGAGCAAACCCTTGAGCAAGTCACCAATAATGCGGTTTTTCCGTCATCCAACCGTGAAATGGTGATGGTTAAGGGCATCGAATTTTATTCATTGTGTGAACACCACCTACTGCCATTTATGGGGCAGGCGCATATTGCTTATTTGCCCGATGGCAAGGTGTTAGGCTTGTCCAAAATGGCACGCATTGTCGATATGTATGCGCGGCGCTTACAAATTCAGGAAAATCTCACCCAGCAAATTGCCCAAGCGGTGATGGATGCCACCGGTGCTCGCGGTGCGGCAGTGGTCATGGATGCGCAACATATGTGTATGATGATGCGGGGTGTACAGAAACAAGAATCTAGTACCAGAAGCGTGTCAATGCTGGGACACTTCTGTACCGATGCGCAGGCACGCAGCGAATTTTTGGCTGCCCTCCCGCCATCTCGTTTCTAACACGACTGTATCTAAGGAGTAACTCATGTCCCATGAAGGCTACCATGAGCCACATACCGAATTGAGCAGCGATGTGCGTGATATGCACCGTGCCATTGAATCCTTGATGGAAGAGCTTGAAGCCGTCGATTGGTACGGTCAGCGCGTTGCCACCTGCACCGACCCTGAACTCAAAAAAATCCTGCAACACAACGCCGACGAAGAAAAAGAACATGCGGCGATGGTGCTCGAATGGATTCGTCGCAAAGACAAAAAGATGGATGAGTATTTACGCACTTATTTGTTTACCGACAAAGACATCCTCGCCATTGAAGACGAAGACACCCGCGAGCCAGCAGCCACAGCTGAAGCAGCGCCCAAAAAGGCCAAAACCACCAAAAAGACCAAATAAAACGGCTCAGGGTGAAGATCAGTCCTGATCTTCACCCACCACCTGATTACGCCCCAAGCGTTTGGCCTCATACAAATACCCATCTGCGCGTGACAGCCACGCTTCCACATCTTCTTGGTACAGGCGAGTCGCGACCCCAATACTCACCGTGACTGCAAACTGATACTGTTGATAGACCACTGGCTGTGCACTGATCGTGGTACGGATCATATTTGCCATCCGTAGGGCATCTTGCTGGGTGCAGTTTTTGAGCAACAATAAGAACTCCTCTCCGCCCCAACGCACCACCACATCTTGGCGGCGCACCCACTCTTTGAGCAGATGAGCCACGCGCTGTAGCGCTGCATCTCCAGCCAAATGCCCATACTGATCATTGATTTTTTAAAAAAATCAATATCGCACATCAGCATCGACAAGGGCATATTGCTACGTTGCTGATCTGCCAAAATTCGAGGGATCAAATCGTCAAACGCAGCACGATTGGCAACACCGGTCAAATGATCCAAGCGTGACAACGCCTGAATTTTTTGCTCATAACGTCGAATCGACACATGGGTCAGCAACAACACCAAAAACGTGACCAACGCACACAAGACCAAATTGAGATACAAGGTTTGGCGGATATCCGAGGTGGCTTCGGCTTCATTTTTTTCCACCACCACAAACCACTTCAGCTCAGGGATATAACGCACATTGACCAAATAGGTACGGCCATCTGCTTGATACTCAGAGCTGAGATTGGTGTTTTCATTGAGTTGGGGTTGCAGCTGAGCGAGTCCCTCTAGCTGTGCCAAGGTCTGACCTGCTGGACGCGCCGGATCTCCAGACAACACAATCCGTCCATGTTGATCGACAAAATATACACTGCGCTGATAACGGGCTTGATATTGATCTAAGCGTTGCTGCACATCATAGACGGTAATGCCAACACCCGTTGCCCCCATATAGCGGCCTTGATAATCAAACATCCGATAATTGACAAACACGATCAAGTTGCGGCCTAGACGGGCATCTTGATCGACATTGAGTTCATACGGTGCAGACAGATCACGGACATGAAAATACCAATCATCATCAGGATTGTCGGGGCTCAAAGTTTTCTGATCACCATTACCATAGTAGTAATTGAGGCTTTGATTCACCGCCAAAAAACTGGTAAACGCGTTGGAACGGGCTTTCACATCGGCCAAATACTTGGCCACCAACTCAGGGCGCACCTCGCCATGCAACACCCAATCTCGCAAGAAGGTATCGGATGCCATCATGGAGGAAATAAACACCGGACGTACCAGATCTTTTTGAATTTCTGAATAAATATTGTCGGTGGTCAGTGGCAGTTCGTGATGAATAATCGAGTCACGAATGGCCGTTTTGGATGCATGAAAACTGATAATCGAGGTCGCTACAAACCCCAAACACAGCACTACAGAGAGGAAAATCAATAAGCCATAGCGTTTAAATGGGCGGTCTTGGGGAACTGCGGTCATAGTGGGCTGCTGTGGCATCCGGATGATTCTCGTCTCAACACTCGCTCGTGGGGCGCGAGTGTATACAAAATCATCTAAGCCGCCTATGACTATTTGTACACCATACTCATGGCTACATCGTGGGTTTGAGCGACCACGCACCACTTGTGTGTCGTTGCCCCATCACCGCAAGCACCAACACCAAACTCAACAGCAGCAACAAATACCATGAGCCAATCTTGCCTACCCCCACCCAATGCCATGCGTCGATTTGCGAGGGATACAACCAAATATTGCTAAAGGTAGCGATGTTTTCGGCCACCCAAATCAACACCGCACATCCTAGTAAATACGGCAAAAAGGCATGCTGATAGCGCCGATTGCCCACCGAAAAACACACTCGTGTTGACCAAAAACACCACACCGACAACGCAAACAACAGCCAACGGGCATCTGCCACAAAATGATGGGTAAAAAAATTCAGATAAGACGCGACGGCCAAGCCAAACAAGAGGACAAACGATGGCAAACGCGCAAAAGATACCGCAAACAACCGTAAGCTACGCGCCAAAAAACTCCCCACAGCAGAATACATAAAGCCTGCAAACAGCGGCACATTGTTGATCCGCATGATTCCTGCTTCGGGATAATGCCACGAACCAATCGACGGTGAGGTGAGAAACAACTCCATCAGCATGGCGAGCACATGAAACAACGCAATAACACCGGCTTCACGCGCAGATTCAAGCCGAAAATAGAGCAAAACACCTTGAATAATCAGCGCATAGATCAACAAAAAATCATAGCGATATATGCCTGCAATCGGCCAAGACCATCCATGTGTGATCACAAATGCCAATAACAGCAGCACACCAAACAAGGCAGCTGCACTCATGGTTTTAAGCCATTGCAATATCGTGATCACGCTAGGGGTATCGCTGACCAAAAAGGAGCGTTATTTTAAAAGCAAAATGCCGATGTACAACAACATCGGCATCTGATCAAGATCAGATCGTCAATTTAGCGACAACCACTCCCAACGCCTTCTGGCATCTTCAAGACCGATACATAATAAGCGCGCGCGCTCGTCCCAATCGGTGCTGCTTTGCTGGCAGTGCTCACATCTGGATTGGTGGTCTGTATGGATTGACGCCACATCAGAGCGGCCGAGCAACCTTCGGGATGAGCAGCAGCTAATACCGGTGCGCCACGCACCACTGCTAAGAGATCAGGACTCCGCTGAGCAGTTAATGAGGAACGATTGACGTTTTGATTGAAGCTAAAACGCGCCACTTGGGTAGCCCAGCAGACGATAACGCCACCATCAGCACAGACATCATGAGTTTAGAAGTTTTCATCACGTTTTCTCACAAATGTATAAAAAGAACATTTTTTACTATAGCCAAAACCTCTCATGATGTAAATGCACAAAAAAAACATTTCAAAGATCATCTGCTGGTAAAATCAGGTATGATGTTCACATCCGTTATTTTGAAATGTGCGCTGTTATGACCGCCAATCACACCACGCTTGCGGCTTGTCGTGCGCTATGTACTGCATGGCTACGTCCTGTGGTGCGCTTATCGCTCGGTTTTGGCATTAAATATCAAGATTTTATAGCCATCACTAAGACGCTATTTATTGAAGAGGCTATGCGTGAGTCTCAGCAAGACAAGAAACTCAACATCAGTCAACTCGCGAGTAAAACGGGGTTACAACGTAAAGATCTGACCGAGCGGTTGATGACCCCTCAGCAGTATCAGACGCTGACCGAGCGCTCTTGGCCTGCATTGGTGTTTAGTCAGTGGCGACAATCGGTCATGCAAGATGCGACTCGTCGCACTCTGCCCATCGTGAGTCATACGGGTGAAGCGAGTTTTGCGGATTTGGCACGTTTGGTCAGTAAAGGCACCATGCATCACCGCGCAATTCTCAACGAACTGATTCGGATCAAACTGGTCGATGAGCAAGATGAACAGGTGACCTTGCTTGAAGAGGCTTTGGTGCCGAGTGAAGATTTGCAGCTGCTGATGAGTTTTGCTGCGGATAATGGACATGATCATTTGCAAGCGATTGCATCAAATGTCCTTGGCGTAGAGCCGCGTTTTTTTGAACAGGCGATTTTTTCGGGGCAACTTCAGCCTGAAGATTGTGTTGCAGCACAGCACTTATTGCGTGAACAGTGGCAAATCTTACAACTGCGTATGCTCACGTTGCTCACCCAAGCCGAACAACGTGCTGAAGCAGCGCAGCAGCCTCTTGAGCGTTTACGCCTTGGTGTTTATTTGTATCATACCCCAACGGATGACACATCCACATCACACCTTCCTGCTGAAGACAGATCGATATAATGCCTATTTTTCTCAGATTTTTACTCACGCTCAGCTCGAGCTTGCTGGTTAGTTGCGGTCAAGATCAATGGGCAAGTGCACCAGGTTCTGGTGGGACTGGCTATGACCAAGCACGTCAAGGCCGAATCACCGTGATTGCGCCGATTGATGCGCTCACCCGCTCCTCGATAGATGCCGGCCAACAGACTTGGGCACTCACCACACAGTCACAAGCGCTGCTTGGCACACCGCCAGTTGTCGGCGAAACAGTGTGGCTCAACACCGCAGACAAAACCAACAATATCGCCCAATACGCCGCAAGTGCAGCATTAGTGGGTGCTGTTGAAGAATATGTTGCTGATTTAAAGAATATCCTGATCTATGGCGTTAATATTAGATGGGATCAGCATACTGTTTGGCAAGATGGATTAGTGGCTGACCGGCTACACATCGGCGAGCACATCGCTGTAGATGGCAGTATGCGAACGGATGGTGTACTCATCGCACGACGCATTCGGCGTGCTGTTGAGCCTCAGCAGCGCATGGTTGTCATCAAACCAGATGGATACGATACTTCAGAGCAGGTCGTCTTTTCAGGAGTGACCGCATTTCTGTTGACCCCTCAAACCGAGTGGCAAAGTGGACTCACGCCCGAGCAACTTCAAGCTAACCCCTGTGTGAGAATCGTGCTTGCACCTCGTGGCCGCAGCACCCTATGGCCAATCCAGCAGATCAGCCGTTGGCACCAAGTACTCGTCGGGGATTTTTTGGGGCAAGACCTGTTGATTCCCACCAAAACAGCTGGCGAGTATCAATTGGGTTGTCAACATATTTACACCAACAGCAAAACAGTGTGGCAAGGCATCAGCCCAAACCATCTAGGCCAACCGACGCGAGTACAATTGTACGGCAAGGCAGACAGCACAGGGAAAATCCAAGCCCTGCGCATCCAAAAGATGCCCTAAAATCAAAAAGCCCCACCATCGTGGGGCATCTTGTGCGGTCAATCAACGCATGTAAGGCATGCTCAGCTCATGTACCGCATCGACAAACACGCCAGCGTTGGCCGGATCAACCCATTGAGTAATTCCGTGCCCCAAGTTGGCGACATAACCGGTCGGCACGCCATCAGCGTAGGCATCAGCGAGCATCGCTTGTACCGCCGCACGAATCCGCTGCGGTGAGCCGTATAAGGTGTTGGGGTCTAAGTTGCCTTGCAATGACACACGACCAGCAACAGTTTGACGCGCCACATGCAGCGGCGTTGTCCAATCCAGACCGAGCGCATCTGCGCCACAGCCCGACATCACCTCCAGCCACTGCCCACCGCCTTTGGTAAACACGATCACCGGTACGCGACGACCATCATGCTCGCGAATCAGGCCAGATACGATTTTTTGCATATATTGCAATGAAAACTCGACATATTCGCGATGCGCCAGCGCACCACCCCAACTGTCAAAAATCTGTACGGCTTGCGCCCCTGCACGGATTTGCGCATTTAAATAATCAGTCACGGCGATGGCAAGCTTGTCGAGCAAGGCATGGAGCAACTCAGGTGAGCGATACAGCATTTCTTTGGTATGGCGAAACTCGCGGGAGCTACCGCCTTCGACCATATAGGTCGCCAGTGTCCACGGGCTACCCGAAAAGCCAATCAATGGCACTTGACCACCCAGTGCACTGCGGATGGTGCGCACCGCGTTCATCACATAATCCAGACATACATCAGGATCCAGCGTGGGTAGTGCCACGATTTCGGCTTCGGTACGCACGGTATGCTTAAAGCGTGGGCCTTCACCGGCTTCAAAATACAATCCCAAGCCCATGGCATCGGGCACAGTCAAAATATCACTAAACAAAATGGCGGCATCGAGCGCATAACGACGCAGGGGTTGCAAGGTCACTTCACAGGCCAACTCGGCGTTTTTGCACAGACTCATAAAATCGCCCGCTTGCGCACGGGTCGCTTTGTATTCGGGTAAATAACGACCCGCTTGGCGCATCATCCAGACGGGTGTGCAATCGACAGGTTCGCGTAGTAATGCACGTAAGAAACGATCATTTTTGAGTTCTGCCACGTTGCTCTCCATCCCGATAGGTCATACACCAAACAATGGGCGGCATCATAGCAAATCTACTTCCATCTCTTATATGGTTTTAGCTTACTTTCAAGGCTGATCCCACACGCAGTTCGTGGGATCAGTCACAACTTGAATCTTTGCTCAGTTGCTCAGTTGCTCAGTTGCTCAGTTGCTCAGTTGCTCAGTTGCTCAGTTGCTCAGTTGCTGATGTAACTGTGCATTGAGATCATCGACGATTGGCATCCACTCGGCATCTAGACGAAAACACTCTTGTAAAAATGCCTTTTGACTGTCACTCCAAAATGGTGCATCGGCGAGTCTCACCTGCTCAGGCAACCGATGTGAGGCAATAAAATCAGCAATCGCATCAGGTGAGCTGTCGAGACCCAATTGATCAAATAAGCTTTGCATGCTGGGTGCGGTGGTATTCATGGAACTTACTCTTTAACGATTGAAGATGGTTTTAGCTTGTAAGTTTTTGCTGTAACGCGCTAGATCAACAGTGCAGCAATCTGCTGCTGACCTGTATATGAATGTAAAAAAACCGGCCAGATGGCCGGTTTTTTGTCAGCAACAATTAGCCGAGCAAGTGAGCAACGCCTTGGCGTTCTTCTATCACATGATAATACTTAAAGCAGTCCATTTAGTTGATTTTGGAGAACTTGAACAACTTCCATTTCTTTGAGCAACTGCTGACTTTTTTCGTCTAGAGCATGCTGCTGATCACGCAGAGGACATTCCAGATCATCAGCAATTTGGGCAGCGTATGCTGTTAACTGCTCGTGCAAACCAACTTCAGTTTGATGACGTATTTGGCCTGCTTGCTGATTGGCGCTCAACAAGTGACTACGCAGCATATTTTCATTTGAGCCGCTGATAAAATTCCAAAAACCACCCCACTCTGTTGTACGGTTTTTAGAAAACTCACCAAAAGCATTGACTAGAAAACCTCCCAAGCCAGGTGCTTTGCTATCTACAGCACCCGCCAAAAAACTACTCATCAGCGAGTTTGTGGGGTTAGATGATTTAGATGATGACGACTCTTGTTGCTTACGATTGGCAATGGCAACATGATCAGCCAGACCAAACACTTGAATATCATTGGTTTGGGTATATGCCCCGATTGACTCAGCATAGCGAGCAATGGATTGCTGATAGTGCCTGAGTACTTGATGACTGTATTGATCAACCAGACGCATCACATCAAGCTGCAACTGTCCGGGTTCTTCAGAACCGTCATACAATAGATCGCGGATAGCGTCTTGCATCTTTGGCATAAATTTGGCGATTGACCGCTCTACTTCCATTTCTAGGTTGATGCGCACCAATTCAGCATTTTTCAACTGCTCCAGTAGTGCTTTTTCAGAGGATTGCTCAAACTGTTGATCAATGACAGCTCTAATCTGATTCAGCGTTGGTAAGCAAACCTGCGCCAGTGCTTTGATGCTGTCAAAGCTACTGGTTTGCGCCATTTTTTGCTGAATCACGGCTTCAAGCTGAGTGATATTGCTTTTTTGCACCAATAGCTTCTTATTCTCCAATCGACCCTTTAAGGCGGTTCTAGCATTCAAAAACACCACAGGGATTTGAGACATCAGTTCAGCATTTTTCTTCAATGCTTTGAGCAGGTTTTCATTGACCTTGTTTAAAATCGCATGCTTATTTTGCTCATCCGTGCCAGTTTTGTCGTTGAGTACGATGATCAAATGCTTTTGATTCAGCACCACTTGTGCCAATCGCTTATAAATGCTGCTTTCATCAAAAGCACCGTTGGTACTCATGACAAAAAGCACCACTTCAACGCTGGTCAGATGTGCCTCAGTAATTTGCTGATGCTCAGCAGGCGCATCAACGCCTGGCGTATCGAAAATATGATAACCATGCCAATCATAACGATGTATCGCCGCTGTTTCAGGTCGGTCAGATACCGCTGCATGCTCTGCCCCCATCAAGGCGTTAATCAGCGTACTCTTACCCGCGTTATAGATGCCGTAAAGCATGATACTGGGTTGTAAATTAGCCAATTTATGATCAATGGTTTGTTCAAGAGTGGCAGCTTGATCACCTTGAATACGCCCTGCACCTTGCTCAATTAAACAGGTCTTGACCTGCTGAAATAAAACAGCGTGATCGATTTTAGAAGCGGAGGCCATGTGCTTCTCCCATAAAGTTTTTGACATGTTGGTGTAACTCGTTGGCAATCTCTGCGATCACACCAAAATACTCGTCAGCCACTTGACTCAGTTGCTGGTTAATTTGCTTGGGTAAACTTTGCTCATATTGCTGGATAATTTGCTCACGTACTTCGTCGCGGTTATCACCTTCTTTGATTTTTTTGGTGGTCTCGCTTTGCTCGTCAGCACCTATTAATCCGCCTAAAGTTGCCCCTAAAGCCGCTCCCCCTGGTGCACCAAGACCACCTGAAAAGACTCCAGCCAAAATACCGCCGATAAGCCCCCCTATTGCTGCACCCGCGCCCATACTATTTTCTTTAACTTTAACTTCTTTAAATTTTTCTTTAAATTCTGGCATTTTGCTCAATTGAAAGTTTAGCGGCAATGCGTCATCAAATGACTGAATCGACTGGCGTACTGTTTGTGATAACTCAGACGCTACAATCGGTTTAATCGCATCTCCAAGGGCTTGATTCAATTGTGCTGCATTTTGCCGAACTTTGGCCGCATCCGCACCGTATTGAGTAAAAAATTTCTCGGTATGTTCACGAACCAATGGGGCAATCTTTGGCCGTATACGGGTATACACTCCACTACTGGCATTCTTTAGCTTCTCACGCTCAGCACTCGCTTTTTCAGCCAGCTCTTTTAAGCCATTAATGAGTTTTTGCAACTCTTCTGTTGGACTGTGTTTAGTTTCTCCAACAACTGCATTGAGCAAACCGTTAAAACGTTGTGCAGGAATATTTTCTTTAAGTTTTTTGGCATTTACAATCGCCTCTTGGATCAGCAACTGATAAATCTTATCCATATTGGACTGCTGCCATGCCTCAGCATTGCCTTTAATACCTTCATAACCCAGCAAGGTCGAACAGGAATAGATATGATCAATCAGTTTGGCTTGATCACCTAGCGCTTTACACAACTCGGCTTTGACGTGATTTTCTTGTAGTTGTCGATTACTTTCGGATTTTCCTGTACGAAGATGTACCAGCTCACCATCAACCTCATCCTCCTCTACACAGTCTGATTTGCTTAAAATCACACAAACTTTTTTGTTTTTCGTACCGACCAACTCCACGATTTCAGCAGTATCAGAGGCACGCGCAGGGCTATCAGAACTGGTAATGTACAAAATCAGGTCGGCGGCTTCGACGTAGCGTTTAGCCAAATCGCCATTTACATCTGTCAGCGAATGCAACCCTGGAGTATCAATCCAAGTCAGGCCATTAATCTTAAAGCCTTGAATGGTATCTGTGGCTTCGGTGACTTTGGTTTCAAAGCCGCTTTCAGCCAGTTCTTCGAGTTTGGCTTGTGCGGCACGCTGACCTGCTTTGTCGTATTTAAAAAATTGTGGTGTGTGTTTTTGCTCAGGATGCTGGCCAACAAAGTTACCCAGCGAGCTTTTGCCTGCTTTGACTTTGCCATAAATAAACACCAATACTGAGTCGTTAAACTCATCACGAAACTTGGTATTGTATTGGTGAGCATCGGACTGCTGGATAAAATGACTGACCGTGGCTTGTGCAGCACTCATCTGAGCATTTAACATCTCGGCCAAGATGGTCTTTTGGCTTTTTTGATTGTGCTTGCGGACGGTCTTTGCCACACGACTCCCCAAGTCTTGTAAATGCTGTTGCAGGCGCTGATTTTTAGCTTCAGCTTGTGCTGCAACCTCTCCAAAATCTGCGTTAAGCTTACCTAGTCGCTGATAAAAATCCTTAGACGGTGATTGCTTTAAAAAATCGAACGGACTCATCATGTTGTTCCTTTTGCTGATGGTTTGTTGAAGGCTTGCTGATGGTTTGTTGAAGGCTTGCTGAGAAGCTACTAGATTTTTTTCAAGGGTATTGAGCTGGGACAGTGCTTCCTGAACATATGCTTTCTCAGCGATCAAGTTTCGCCGCCGCTCGGCTTGGTAATTGCCAATTGCTAAGTTCATTTTCTCCTCTAGTGCCTTAATACTGCTGTGCAGTGCATCGACTTGCATTTTGTGTGAATTTTCTTGCTGTATTTTGGCCTGATTGGCGGCGGTCAGTAGCGTGTCAGTTGAATGATACTGCTGTAGAGCTTTATCTTTTTCTTGTGACAGATTCTCCATCTGTCTTTCTAAAACAGTGATTTTTCCTACGCTTTCATGTATGCATTTACTCAATCTGACTATTTCAGCAGACATACGCTCTTCTAAAATATTCAACTGACAAAGTTTTGTATACCAGAGGTAACCGAACACACCAATCAATACAAAACACACAACTAATGCCAGAAAGACATACCCTTGACTCATAAACATTCCTTGTTACCGTGGGTTTATGCTGAAAAATCGGACTCAGAAAATCAACTTCAGCTCTAATGCCTTTTGTGCGTCTTCTAAAGTTTTAAGATCTCGCTCTAACTGCTTCTTTAGCTGTAAGATCTCAAAATGCATCTCACTCAATTTTTGAGACTGGTAACATGAAACCAAGTACTTTTGTAAAGCAGGAATGTTACTACGTTGCATTAATAGCTCTTTGTTTTCTATAAAGCCTTTTAAGTAGCGTGGTGAACTGACGATAAATAGGGTTGCTATGTGCTTTAATTGATCCAGACACTGCTTTTCAATCGCCTGCTGAATTTCAGCGGCTGCTTGATCTCCTACATCATCAACGTGTGTCAGAACAAAAATAATTTTTGATAAAAATTTTGGATATTGGGCAATACTTTGCTGAATAAATTGCATTTCACTCAGGTCAAGTTCGCCCTGCTTTAAATTGTGGATAAACAAAACAATATCGGCATCTTTTAACCCTGCAAATGCACTGGCTGTTTCTTGCTCAGTATCATCAATACCAGGAGTGTCGATCCAACTAAAAAATTCATCACTATATTCTTGGTTTTTGATTGTGGTACGAATCACACCACTTTTAAAACGCTCCTGCTCTTGCGTAATAGCACTCAGGAAGGTGCTTTTTCCTGCCTTCAACAAACCAACAGCAGCGATTCTGATCGTTTCAACCAGATCTTTTTGAGAGTCACAGGATTGGCTTGAGTATATTACAAGGCTTGGCTTGGCTTGGCTTGGCTTGGCTTGGCTTGGCTTGGCTTGGCTTGGCTT